>DKOG01000107.1 GCA_002469915.1 Bacteroidetes bacterium UBA7368 | reverse complement strand
CATCCTAGTATGATCATCCCCTCATCAAAACAACGCTGAAGAAGTCGATCTCTGAATTCGGTCGAAGGTAAATCGATGGCGCACATCAGGCCCATTCCACGCACATTCGATACGGATTCAGTTTCATCTGACAAAGCATCCAACAGCGCATTGAGGTGGTCTCCTACTACGCGAGCATGTTCGATCAGATTATCTTCCTCGATGATCTCAAGGATTCTATCGAAACGCACCATATCGACTAGGTTACCACCCCAGGTCGAATTAATTCGACTGCCCATCTTGAATACGTGATCTTCGACCTCATCCAGACGGCGGCCAGCAAGAATTCCACAAACCTGTGTCTTCTTGCCGAAAGAAATGATGTCCGGCTCAACGCCAATAGCTTGATGAGCCCACATGGCACCCGTCATACCAACGCCAGTCTGTACCTCATCAAAAATGAGTAGCGCATCGTATTCCATACACAGGTCTTTTAGAGCCTGCAAGAATTCTTTCCGGAAGTGGTTGTCCCCTCCTTCACCTTGAATTGGCTCAATGATGATACAGGCTATTTCATCCTTCATCGAGTCGAAGTAATGACGAGCCTGGTTCAGGGAAACCTGTTCCCGACGAACGATATCATCAATGTGCTCTTCGATGGGGAAGACCACTTTAGGATTAGATACACGCGGCCAGTCAAACTGCGGAAAATGCATTGTTTTCCGAGGATCAGCCGTATTCGTCAAAGTCAGGGTATATCCTGTCCGGCCGTGAAACGCCTGGTCGAAGTGAAGCACTTTATGCCCTACTTCGCGTCGGTATCCCTTCTGGTAGTTCTTTCTGACTTTCCAGTCAAAGGCTGTTTTGAGAGCATTCTCTACAGCTAGAGCTCCACCTGAAACGAAAAAGGCGTACGGTAGATAGTCTGGTATGGCAACGCGTCCAAATGTATCCAAGAACCGAGCCATGTGCCTCGTTCGGATATCGGAGTTGGTCACCTTATTCAGGGCGGCATCCATGAGACGCTCTTTGAACTCCTCGTTCCCAACCAATTTAGGATGATTCATCCCTATCGCGTTACTGGCATAGAAGCCAAAAAAGTCCATGTATGATCGATCACTTTGCTCATCAACGAGATCGATACCGCTACTGGACTGCATGCCAAGCACGATAGGCATCATACCTTCCGCGTTCGTGTGTTTGAGGAAGATATCTTCCACGTCATCAGGCAGAATCGCTTTGGTCTGGGATTTTTCCATATGTGTGTACTCGTTGTGGGAGCCGTGATAGTTGCTGACATTCCTATTTTCACTCCGCGGAGTAAAACAGGTCCTGCTTTTACAGAGAACAGGCTTAAGAAGATAGCGTATTCGATGGAAACTTCATCGGTAGCGACTGCTATTCAGGGGATCTTAAAGCTTGAGCCAATGTTTGTCCCTCTCCCCGAGTGAAACCGAAAGCTAGCCGAATCAGCGGCTGAATGAATGTCAGAACAGAACAAACCTAAAAAGGGACTCCGACCCGGTGAAGTGGATTTAAAAACCATTTCACTCTCCTCCTCAGATGGTGGAAATGGCATGTTGGAACTGCCTGTCATTCAGGCTCCGCAAGTAGAAAACGTCCGGGGTGCACGCCCAGACTGGCTGCGTGTCAAACTCCCGTACGGCGAGACCTACAAAAATCTGGTTGAAACCATTGAGACCAATGGTTTGCATACGGTCTGCCAAAGTGCCCGATGTCCCAACATGGGTGAGTGCTGGACGGCAGGAACGGCCACGTTTATGATTTTGGGAAATGTGTGTACTCGAAGTTGCGGTTTTTGCGCCGTCAAAACGGGGCGACCTGATCCAGGGTTAGATTGGGACGAACCAAATCGAGTCGCGGATGCTGCGAAGACCATGGGTGTCAAGCATGCTGTAATCACGAGCGTAAATCGAGATGAGCGAGAAGATGGTGGTGCGCCCATTTTTGCAGAGACGATGAAACGTCTTCGTGAGGAAATCCCTGGAGTGACAATAGAAATCCTGATTCCTGACTTCCGTGGAGTGTGGGAGGCCCTTCAAGTGGTGATCGACGCGCATCCAGAAGTGATGAATCACAATGTGGAAACGGTTCCTAGACTGTACAAACGCGTACGTCCTCAAGCCATCTACAAACGATCTTTGGAAGTCCTCAAGATTTCTAAGGACCAGGGATTGAGGACCAAAAGCGGAATTATGGTCGGCCTAGGCGAAACCGACGACGAAGTTTTGCAGCTCATGGACGATTTTGTGGACATTGGTTTGAATGTCATGACCATCGGACAGTACCTACAACCCACCAAAATGCACCTAGCTGTTGAGGAATTTGTGCACCCAGACAAGTTTCAGTGGTACAAAGAGGTAGGCGAAGCAAAAGGCATTGAGCACGTGGAGAGTGGCCCTCTCGTTCGTTCTTCTTATCATGCCGAGCGACACGTCTAAGTTGCTTTTCGCCCGTCCGAAGACCCTATACCGATGTCTTTTTCCTTGCAATCTGAGTGGCAACGGGCTCGTAAAGCCCTAACCAAGGTAGATCTTCAAACGGCGGTGGTCCTGTTGTTTGCCGCTTTATCTGTCATTTCACAGATGAAATGGGGTGATCGGGGGTTTTTCAGAACCGAAATTGCTCCGCTGTTAGAAACCGAAGGTCGAGGTCTGAACGCTTGGGTTTGGTGGTTCGGCATGCAGGGCGTGCTCGGCTTTATTCTTCCTGTATTGATCCTAAAGATTGGATTCAAAAACTCATGGAAGGAAATGGGGCTTTCCTCTGGTGATGCTTCGTTGGGTTGGAAGATCGCGCTGATCTATCTCCCTCTTGTTGTAGTTGGGACATGGTTCCTTTCTGATTCGCCCGCTTTTCAGTCAAAATACCCACACTACTCTCCAGCCGCCACAAACTGGTCGATCTTCCTCATCTATGAAAGCTTCTTTCTGTTTTACTGGTTAGGATGGGAATATCTCTGGCGTGGATTTGTCCTATTTGGAACAGCTAGAACGTTTGGGCTCATGGCCATTTTCGTTCAAACGGTACCCTTCGCCATTCTGCACTATGATAAGCCCATGCCCGAGGCCTTACTCTCTATCGTGGGTGGTGTTGCCCTAGGAGCGCTCGTTTGGAGGCTCAGAAGCTTTTGGATAGCAGTTCCCATCCACGCCGCACAAATGATCATTCTGGACTTCTGGTGCACGCTCAGGGTAAGAACCGGGTCAAGCGGCTATGGCCTATCTACGCTCATAGACGTACTGAAGGGTATCAGCGGCTGAGCCATTCTACCAGCTGTAGGTAAGCGTCAGAATGTGAGCAGGTCCACCAAATCCATCTTCGAAAGGCAATAGGGCATAGTCGAAAATCAGTTCAGTAATTTCAATTCCAAGGCCTGCAGAGAAGTCTCGTAGCGCATCGTTGGTCAGATAGCCTACTCGGGCCGTGACCGTATCCAGCACCTCTCCCGACACGCCAACGTGCAATTGCGACTCCTCCGTCACAAAATTACGGGATAGCTCAACGATAACCGAGGTATTCAAAAGAGGTTTTCCGTCCGTTTCGGTCAGAACGCGAAAGGGAAATAACTCGACCCCAGCCCTTCCAATTCTCGGAAGCTGTGTAGCTTCCACGTTCAACTTTTCCATTTTTCCAAGATTCGAAAAGCTGGCTCCAAGCAACAATCCGTCGTTGAACAACCCGGACTGGACTCCAAAATCGAATGCATAGCCATTTGCTGAACTGGAAAAAATACGTTCAGACAAATACTTTACGGTCATGCCCGTCTTAACCTTACCAAACGATCTTGCATAGGAAAGTCCAGAGCTGACAAACTGGGCCTGAAAGACCCCTTCCGACTCACCCGGAGTTTGCCGCGATTCAAGGTCACCAGATCCCGTAGCAATAACGAAAAAACCGACACCCGAGCGCTTTCCCAAGGGAAATGAACTCTGGAAGGCATACGTTCTAACATCCGCGATCCAAACATGGTGTGACAAACCCAGTTCCTTTGCCCCTACAGATGCCAATCCAGCAGGATTCCAGTAGGTTGCAGAAGCACCCGTGGAAGATGCCACTCCGGCGTCTCCCCTCGCGAGGGCGGCCGCATCTGTGCCTAGACGCAGAAAAGACAGTCCTGAGTCCTGTGCATTAGCCGGTGCAGCCAACGCGAGAAAGCCGACTGAAAAAAGGACAAGAGCACGAAAGAGCATCGTACAAAAGACCGGGGCACGAAATTGGCGTCGCATGTCCTGCTATAGATTAGAGATACAATTTTAAACTAGCCAAGTGGATTTTCCCACCTGCTTGGGCTTCAAGTGCAAAAGCATATTCAAGGCGCAATCGAAGTTCTCCGACCATTTGATCAACCCGAAAACCGGCTGAAGGTCGAACAGAATCTAACATTGCACTTCCAAGTTGTTCAACTCCCGCGCGAAATGCAACCTGTTCCATCATTAAGTATTCTGCGCCAAACCGAAAGCGAGATTCTCCCAACACGAGATTGGTCTCGTTAACAACCTCCGCTGGAGAATCTCCAAATAAACGCGTTTCCCGCGTGAAGCTTTTTACAGAAGTAAATCGGGATTCAATTTCAGCAGATAGAATCAACGTTGATTTCAGCTGCTGGGTGGTTACACCGAGACGAATGCGACGCGGAAAATTATCAGTTGTAGAACGACCACCGCTCCCAAGATCAGACGAATCCCAAGAATATCTGGCTAGCAGATCGTCAAGAACAATACCAACAGCCCAGTTTTTAGTGATCCGACCGATTAAACCCAGATCAATCCCGACACTGCGAGCCGGCGTCAAACCTTCGTACAAATCGGTTCTAAACATCTGAAGGTTTATCCCCGCACTGATCCGGCCACTCAGCTTCAATCCGAATGCTAGAAAACCAGCGTATTCATCTACGGACAAATCGGATGTATGAAACCCACTATTGTCGCGACCATCAATATTCGACACCGAAGAGTGGATAAGACCAATCGAAAAACCAGCACGCTGCTGGAGAGGAGCGCCAACCTGAAGAAACTGAAGGGAGCGATCAAAACTGAGCGCTGCTACAGAGGCCTCAAGGTGCTGACCCGAAGCAAGTGGGGTATGAGCAGGATTGTAATATGGACTCGTTTCTTGAAAAATGTCTGCTGCCAGCGCGTTACCCATAGATATTCCACGCGCACCAAATCCAATGCGAGAAAACGATCCAGCATATTGTGCTTGGGCCTGAAACCCTACCAAGAACAGCACTATCAACGCGATATATCTCTTCGTGTATTTCATTCGATTACCAGGATTTTACCTCGAAACCGGGAATTTCCAGATCGAACCTCATAGAAATACACTCCATTGGGTACTTGAATGCCGTTGTCATCGGTACCATCCCACATGGATTCATTCACACCTTGAATGCCGTTCAGGTTCATCGTTCGAATCACGTTCATACCGTAATCAAAGACACGGATATCGACAGACTCCGAGCGATCAAGCTCATATTTAATCCGGATAAAGACATCATCTCCCCTAGAGAAGGGATTCGGGTAAGCATACGTGTTTACATCAGGTACAGCGTCCGATGGCTCCTCTGGATGCAAAGGGACATTGACATGAAAAATAGTCCATGTACTTCCTTGATCCGCTGATTTCAACAAGCCATCTGACGTACCCACCCATAGAATTCCGTTGGCGTACTCTACCGAAAAAATGCTCGCGTTTGGACGAACCCGCCTTTGTGAACCGGAGTCTTCAATAAAGTCAGAAATAGAATCCCACGTATCTCCAGCATCCGATGAAATGAACAAGCCATTGTCGCCTGCTGCATACACCTTCGCTCCATCAAAGGCGAAATCATAGATCCGTTCTCCAATCAGCGTCTGCTTGAAGTTTTGTCCACCGTCTTCGGTAAATGTCACACCGAATTTACCGGTCTGCCCATCGGTATCGCCCGTATTCCAAGTAGCTGTCCAAATGATGGGCATGCCCCCAGTGACCTGCTCCTCAATCGATATCACCCAGTTTCCAGTAAGCGATCCCTGCGTGCCATCAGTCTTGAATTTCTGCCAAGTCAGACCGCCATCAACCGAACGGTTCAGCCCTCCGGCTGTGCCGGCCCAAACCGTTCCAGCAGCATCATGTAGGATAGAAAAACCCATATGATTGAGGGATCCAGTTCCCCCACGCTGTGGCTCTACGGAGAATGAATAAGGGGTCTGAGGGGTAATAAAATCGAGATCATCTGGAGGCAAAACCACCCTCGACCAATTACGCCCCATATCATCCGACTTACGGATTCCACTTGCCCAACCAGCTACCCAAATCGTCCCCGATGCGCCATTGTAATCGATATCAAACGGCGGGCTCTGCTGGGGCACAATGACTGGAAGAGCATCCAAAACGGAAACGCCGTAAACCTCTGTATCGTCCTCTGGCCCATCCAGTTGGGGGAAACGATAGCTAAATGTGTTACCTCCATCCTCAGAAATCAAAAACCCAGCCGCCGTCTGAACGCTTTGCCCGCCCGTCCGGTCTGCTCGACCCAAGCCAGCAACCACGGTCATTCCTTCGACATCCAGTGAGAAAAGTCTGTTCACCGTTCCGAATAAGGAATCCGTTTCAGGAACGAACCAAGACTGCCCTCCATCTTCGGTAAGGTTTAGGTAGGGGCCTACCCAGACCATTCCATCTGCGGCATGCAGGTTAGCTACACTGTTGTTCAGGATACCAATTTCACTTTGGAGCAATCCTGCGGCTGAACCCAGAAAAACTCTCTGGGCGTGTGCGCTATGAGAAGTCACAAGTACCAATAAACAGGCGAAAAGGATTGATTTAGTGCTCATCAATTCACCGTTATGGTTCTGGTTTGCACGTCGCTTCGCAGACCAGCCCGATCCTCAACAACAAATGCGAAGAAGTTGTCGCCAGGCGCATTGTTAGCATCTAATTGGATAGTTAGCGTAAAGGCTCCATCGTTGGCCGTTACATCCCCACTGACCCCGAATCCAGCATTACATGTGCCCACTCCCCCATCATCGCACAACTGCAGAGAAACGGCTCCATTAACCTGAACCTCTACTTTTTGAACGTTTTGAAGCCCATCGGGGTCAGAAACCTGTACGACCATCGGCACACTTATGGCAGGTTGACCAGCCGCAGGACGGGTGATCGTATCAGGGATATCGATCTGGATTATTACGGGAGGTTCATTGCCCGCCAATACCTCAAAGGTCCCAAAAACCTGATTACTAATCGCTCCTCGAGTGTCGGATGCAAACGCCACGACCTGATAGACTCCTGCAGCACCCTCAGGAATCCGCAACGGTACCTGAAATGTTGCTTCTCCGTTACCTGAAACATTCGTTTCCAACTCACCAATAGGATCCTCTCCAGCAATTGATGACTGCACAACGACAAACAATGTACTCACGTCCCGATCTGCATCGCTGAAGGATACACTGACCGTTAGAGAGGACTCTACGAAACCATCTTTTACCGTTAACGGGACGATATCAAGAGCTCGCGGAGCGACGAATGAGCTAGCAGGGTGAATCTGCGGAGGTGTATCAGAAAGGTCTTCTACGCCAGGTGCTGTATCACAGGCTGCGACACAAAGTGCGCAAATAACGATGAAAATGTAGTTTCGAAACAACGTCAAGGACCAATTCCCTTTGATTTTCGCCTGAGAGGCCTAAATGATGGAGCAGTCGGTAGCAAACGGGATCGATGGGCGAACGTTTCTTCTGGGAAGGAATTTTATATGGCCAAACCTGATACCCTAATGAAGGCCTGACTACACAAGATAAAGCGGTTTCAAACTGAAGCAGAGAAGGAATATGACAATGCTCAACACCGCTAAAACTTTTCTACGCGGTGTTAGCTCCTCTCTGTATGCAACTGGGGGATGATCCACCTTAATAAGTACCATGATGAGTAGGCACCAAACAAACCAACCGCTGTATCCGAATAGATCTACAACAGTAGGTATGGTTGTTCCAAACGCGATCAATAGGACGAGTCCAGTAAAAATGGGAATGATCATTCGGAAAGAACCGGCAAACATCTTGTGCACAAAGAAAAACAGGATGCTCGACACAAGAGGCCATACTAAAGGAGCATATCCCCAATGCCAAGCATCAAGAGCGGGTCGAACCTCATCCACAAAGCCAATGCCTCCCGAAACCAAGAGAATGGAAACGAACACACGGGCAATGATACCGTGCCACTTGGGTCCTACTAGCGCATAAAGAATATGCCCTCCGTCAAGCTGGCCCACGGGTAGCAGGTTGAGTGCCGTAAAAAACATGCCCAGCCAGCCCGCAAAAAGGACCGGGTAATGATACATTTCCCACATGGGGGGCACGTCAGTGAATAACTGCGAAAGCATCCAATACAGTGGAGTGGTTCCGACCATAAGCATGGTCTGGCCATTTTCAGCCGCCATGATTTTTGCCGGGAAAGTGCCATACTGCGCAAGGTAGGCCAGCAATGCCTCGTGGCCCGGAATGCCATTGAGATACTCAAATCCAGGTAAGGTGGAAAACCCAATGAGTAATATGCCCAGCGCAATGACGAATCCCGCCAGCGGCCCGGCAATTCCAATATCAAAGAGACGCGTCATGGAGGGGATTTGCTGCCGGATGCGAATAACGGCTCCAAACGTGCCAATTCCATTAAAAGGAAAGGGGATGTAATACGGTAGAGAGGTATCCACCTTATGAAAACGGGCCGCGAAATAATGCCCAAACTCATGAAAGGTTAAGAACAGAAGCAAGCTCCCCCCAAATAGAAAGCCATCCATCAAGTAGGGCACTGTAATCGGAAAACCAGCAATAAAAAAGAGGGCTGGAGCCTCCAAATACACCGTAGCTCTCCCCGCCATTTGTGCCCCCGCCCACATGGTGGATATCAGGGTCAAACAAAAAAGTAGAATATGAAGCCAGTAGCGGTCTTTGAAGCGTGGATTCGAATTCATTCGGTGGCGCGTATTAGACTGGAAAAGGCTTTTTCCAGTCGATCACAGGCCGTATTCAAATCGTCCATCGAGGCTGCATATGAGATTCGAATGCCGGTATGACCTCCAAAAGCTTGTCCGGGTACGAGTCCAACATTATGCTCTTCAAGAATGTAAAAACACAGGTCTTCCGAGGTGTTGATAGATCGACCTGATGCCGTAGTACTACCCAAATAGGAACCAATATCGGGAAACAGATAAAATGCGCCTTGCGGAAGAGGACAAACAATTCCCTCAATCGAAGAAAGACGAGCATGGACTAAGTCGCGTCGTTCCTTGAACGACGCGACCATATCTCGCACAATCTGGCCGTCCATTTCTAGAGCTGCAATACCTGCCATCTGCGAAATGCTAGACGGTGCCGAAGTTAATTGCCCTTGTAACTTGGAAGCGGTCTTCACGATGCTCTTTTCAGCGGCCATGAATCCGAGTCTCCACCCCGTCATAGCGTACGCTTTTGAAAAACCATTTACAGTAACTGTTCGCTCTTTCATTCCTTCTAGTGAGGCAAAGGAAACGAATTCAGCATCATAAATGATGTGTTCATAGATCTCGTCAGACACCACAAAAATGTTTGGATGGTTGCGCAAAACTGCAGCTAAGCCTTCCATTTGTTCACGGCTGTATACACCTCCTGTGGGATTTGAAGGTGAACACAAAATCACTATTCGAGTCTTTTCAGTGATGGCCTCCTCAAGCTGTTCAGCAGTCAACAAATAACCAGATTCAACACCTGTTTGAACCGGTACGGGCGTCCCTCCCGCAAATCGAGTCATCTCCGGATAACTAACCCAGAATGGTGCAGGAATAATCACTTCATCGCCTGCACGACACAGTACCGAAATAGCCAAGGCTACGCTCTGCTTTGCTCCATTAGAGCAAATTATCTCATCAGAGTCATAGTCTAACCCGTTCTGGGACTTGAGCTTAGCCGAAATAGCCTCACGTAACTCTAGCGTCCCTAGGTTATGGGTATAATGGGTAAAACCATCTTGAATAGCTTTAATGCCAGCATCCGCGATGGGAGTCGGAGTAGCAAAATCAGGCTCTCCTGCACTCAAGCCAATTACAGGGTGCCCCTCTCGTTTTCTAGCCTTAGAGGCTGCGGTCATGGCCAGCGTTGCAGATGGACGCATGGAAGCCACTCGTTCATTGAATTCTATCCCGGCTATCATCGATGATCCGCCCACATCTCTTCCTCTATTTGTTTTGTAACGCTTTAAATACAGGCTCTGGAACGAACGAGGTAATATCGCCCTGGTGACTATGAATCTCTCGAACAATCGAGGCGCTAATTAGCGCATGCCGTTCGCTCGTCATCAAAAACACGGTCTCGATTTCCGGTGCAAGACGCCGATTGGCAAATGCCATGCGAAACTCATAGTCGAAATCTGAAACTTGCCTTAATCCTCTGACCAACGCTCCGGCACCGCTGCTCTTTGCGTAGTCAACTAAAAGACCCTCAAAAATTTCAACGCGCACATTCGGAAGATGCCCAATGCATGACTCTACGAGTGCTTTCTTTTCTTCCGATGAAAAAAGAGCCCGCTTACTCGAGTTGCGCGCCACCGTAACGATAACGGTATCGAAAATGTGACAGGCGCGTTCCAGAATATCCAGATGGCCGTACGTGAATGGGTCAAATGATCCTGGATACAGAGCGATTTTCGGAGATTCAGGTGCCATGATCGGATGGGGTATGTTGAACAGAAGAGAAAATACTCACGGCACTCTTACCATACTTCCTTGTTTCAATTCTGAAAGGATGAGATTCGAATCGAATCTTTCGGTCGTGTTCCAATACAAGGAGCCCGTCTTCTGCTAAAAGAGGGATGACGCGAGATGGAAGCTCTTCAATTTCCTCCAGGGCATACGGAGGATCCGCCAGAATAAGCCGATATCGTCCTTTAGCCGTTTTCAGCCACGAGTGGACATCAGACCGAATAAAGCGACATCGCATCTGTGCATCGAGAGACATCATATTATCCCGCGCTACTTTCAACACTTGGCCGCTTACCTCAACACAATCTAGAGAACCCGCTCCCCTACTCATCGCTTCCAAGCCCAACGCGCCGGTCCCTGCGAATAAGTCTAAAACGCTGGCATCATGAAGGTCTAGTCGAGATACAATCAAATTAAAAATCGCTTCGCGCGCCCGATCTGTAGTTGGACGGGTCTGATCTCCCGATGGGGACTTAAGGACTCTGCGTTTGAAACGACCTGAGATGATCCGCATAGCTTACCCTGAAGATGCTCCCAAGCAGGGCACAAACGCATGCAATGGAAAACCTTTCTCAAATCGTGCTTCTTCCAAGGAAACGATCGGCCCAGGGTTAAACACGGAAACTTGGTTTCCAAAGTCGACCTCTAACATGGCCAACAATTGCGCCGTCACATTATGTCCATAAACCAGCACGCGTTCAATCTGCGATGCAGTACATCCATGGCGGTGAAGTGATTCCAATCCAAAATAGACGCGATCAGAATCGGTTGGGGTAAATCGGGCTTCTACTTGCCGTTCCCCATTCGCCTGAACAAGTCCATAATCCGTTCTTTCCCGGTAACAGCCCATCAACAAGGTGGTGGTGGGAGACGTTTGAGTTACCGCATCAAGTAATTGGAGCGCACTGGTCGAAGCTATCGGACTGGGAATGACTTCTTTGCGCTGAGCAGGAAACATGTTACCCAATTTCTGGAGTCGATCAGAAATGTCTCCCGGCAAATGAAAAACTGACATTCTCTTCCATTCTGAAGCAGAATAATCGTTCTTTATTCCAGGAAAGACATCGCCATCAGATGCACCGCCATTGAGAAGATGCGTTTCAAAACCAATCTGACTTCTTACCGCGTCCTCCTTGGCACTCACAGCCGAAAAGCTTGCGAACGAAGTGAGCACTGACGTAGGTAAAACAAACTTGAAGGAGGAAGAGTCTGTATCCTGAAAAACATCACCCAATGCTTCCCGCACCGTGTTCAGTTTGTCAGCATCTGCGCCACCATAGACGACGCCAGAGACATCAAACTCAAATTCGCAGTTGCCCAGCCTCAGCAGTTTATAGCTGTTGTCCCGTTGCTCAACCTCTGCGTAACGCATGAGATTTCCAACGAATTCGACACCTGCTGTGGATACAGCTTCCATGGCGAACCGAGATTGTTCAGGGCGCGAACCCCAGATTAGCAACTAAAGGAGTGAGTTACTCCCAGCTGGCTGCATTCAACTCTGTAATGTCACCGGTATCAGTACCGATGTAATCATCTGAGTCCGGATCCGTCAACAAATATGAATTCGTTCTCGATGTATCATTGACGGCAAGTCCAAACATGGAACCTGTTCTCGGAGAGAAAATGAGCGAATCGGCCATGAAGCCTTCTCCGAACACACTATCCGCGCCGGCAACCATAGTTGAGTCTGTGTTTACCCACATCATCAATGAATCAAGGGAAGAAATGTATCGACCATTGTCTCTCTGATACTGAATCATAGCAGTACGCACCTGATTCATTCTAACGCGCGTTCTATCTGTGAGTGCCTGCCGACGCTCGATGGCCTCGTAAGGAGCTGTGATGGACACGTACAGGAAGTAGCCAAGAGCCACGATGGCCAAGCCTAGAACAACCTGAAGAACTGTTTGTAACCCGCGACTACTGGACGCCATTTCGGTATAGATTTAATAAATCCCTGTCAACACATGGTGTGGATAGATGCCATTTGCATCGCGACCGAAAATACAGGCTTACCACGCTAAATGCAATCAAAACACCTTCTGATTGCCAGAGCAAAACATTAAAGGTTTACGCGGGTTTCACGCGCGCTGACTCCAGGCACCCCAAATGACCCGCTGATAATCAAATAGTTGCGCGCAAGCGTTCATTTTTTATTGATGACGGACCTTTTAATCAACATAGACCACGTTGCAACCCTTCGGAATGCCCGTCGTGAGTCTTTTCCGGATCCTGTACAAGCCGCTCGTGAGTGTCTTGAAGGGGGAGCAAAAGGCATTGTCTTCCATCTCAGAGAAGACCGAAGACATATTAATGACGACGATGTGCGGCGTCTGAAAGCCGACCTTGATACGAAATTAGATTTTGAACTCTCCATTTCACGTGAAATCGTAGGTATTTGCTGCGAAATACAGCCGTATCTGGCCACTCTAGTGCCTGAAAGACGGGAAGAAATCACAACGGAAGGAGGATTGGATGCTATTGAGCACCGCATGCGAATCAAGGAAACCATTACCCGTTTAAAGGGAGAAGGCGTTTCAAATGTGGCCCTTTTTCTGGATCCCGATCTAGATCAAATTGACGAAGCGGCCCGATTGGGAGCCACTGCAATTGAGTTACATACGGGCGACTACGCCAACGCTCTGAGGGACGAAAAAAGGGTTCATATTTTGGATCGTATGAAAGCGGCTGCTGAGCGCGCCCACCAAAATGGACTCATTGTTCATGCAGGCCATGGACTGGATACGGAAAATTATCCGTTGTTTGGCTCTTCGGTTCCTCATCTTAAAGAGGTATCTATCGGCTTTGCCATTGTGGCCAGAGCTATTTTCATCGGCATTAGAGGCGCAGTTGAAGAACTAAATAACATCATCGCCTCTTCCCCTTACACTGGATAATTCTTTGCAGAACATGACCGACGCACACCATAAAAGCGGATATGTAGCGCTCATTGGAAAACCGAACGTGGGTAAAAGCACGCTTCTGAATACGATGATGGGAATGAAGTTGTCCATTGTGACCAACAAACCCCAAACTACCCGCCGTCGCGTCCTGGGAATCCTCTCTGATGATCATTATCAAATGATCCTGCTGGACACACCGGGAATTATCAAGCCACGGTACGGCCTACAAGAGGCCATGATGAAAGATGTTCGAACATCTACATCAGATGGAGACATATTGGTTTTTATGGCCGATGCAACGCGTGATTCAGTAGACGACCTATCGCTGGAATTTGTGGGCGACACGCCTGCCATTCTGGTTTTGAACAAGATTGACAAGGTGAAGCAAGAGGATATGCTCCCCCTTGTCGCCGCCTACACTGAAGCCCATAACTTTGAGGAAGTCATCCCCATCTCGGCTTTAAAAGGGCGCAATATTGAAGTGCTGCTCAAGGCTATTTCAGATCGTCTTCCACTTGGTCCCGCTTTCTATCCCAAAGATATGGTGAGCGAGCAACCTGAAAATTTCTTCATTTCCGAGATCATTCGAGAGAAAATTTTCAAGCAGTTCAAGCAAGAAGTCCCTTACGCGACGCAAGTCAACATCGTCAGTTGGGAATTGAAAGATGACGCAAAAGACGTGATCAATGCTGAAATCATTGTGGAAAGAGATTCACAGAAGGGTATTCTAATCGGCAAAGGCGGTAAGGCCATGAAGAAAGTCGGTACGTACGCCCGCGAAGACATAGAAGATTTTCTCAATCGAGGAGTGTATCTCAAGATTCACGTCAAAGTGCGCGACAATTGGCGTAATTCGGACACTCAGCTCCGTTCGTTTGGGTTTGACAAGTAGGCCCAGTTAAAATCGAAGCTTCGGCGCATTGGATAGGTAGCCCGATATGCGTGAAAGCCTTTTTCGATGTCGGCAGCGTTCATCACTTTTCGAAATCGGTGATCATCTTTCCGAATATCATACAAGTGTCTAAGCGCTTCAAGTAATTCGCTGCCGGGGGAAACGTGTCTGCGCGACGGCAATCCTGTAGGATCCTGATGTTGAATCATGGGAAGGCCGAAAGCTCGCCGGGCCCCATCCAAAACCATTTCCACACCTTTCTTCTTGGCATCTATGGAGTAGCCAGCGATATGTCCTGTGGCTATGTCTGTCTTATCGATATGAAGTCCGTTCACTTTCGGCTCACCTTCCCACACGTCCAGAACCAGCGCCCCGATCCGATTGCCTTCTCTGGCATCAATCATGGCTGTCTCGTCGCAAACGCCCCCCCGCGAGGACTGGATGAGCCAGCTGTCTTCCTTCATGAGGGCAAGTTGAGCCTCGCCAATGAGCCCGCGCGTGGCGTAAGGACCCTCTGAGGCAAGCGGAGTATGTACTGAAACGATATCACTTTGTCGTAAAAGTGTATTTAAATCAACAAAGCCTTTCTCTCGTTCTCCGCGTGGCGGGTCATTTTCAATGACCCGCATTCCCAGAGAGCGGCATGTGTCTGCCAAACGATGTCCTACGTTTCCACAACCAACTATTCCGATGGTTTTATCTACAAAATGGGTCCTGAAGCGGATAGATAATTCCGCCAAAGCGGCAAAGACGTATTCGACTACAGAGTCGGCATTGGCACCAGGCGCACTCTCAAAATGGATACCCTTCTCTTGAAGAAACAGTTGGTCTACATGGTCTAATCCAGCGGTAGCCGAACCCACAAACTTAACAGAGCTATCGCCTAGTAATTCCTCATTAATGGGAGTTATCGAACGCACAATGAGTACATCAGCCGTTTTCACTGATTCACGGTCGATTTCATGACCTGCAATAAGAACAACGTTCCCTAAAGCGGAAAAAATGTCCTCAACAAATGGAATATGTGCATCCGCTACAATGTGCATCATGTTCGTGGGAATAGACCAATACGGTTGTTTGTTGAGTCAAATTCACACTTCCAATGTGGGTTTCCACGAATGACAGGGTGTATTGAGATAAAACGAGATCTTCTTTTCCCACGACCGTCGATAAAGACGGCATGGAGCTTGCGTAAAGGTCGTGAGAACGAGCAATGAACCGATGATGAACCAGAATTGAACGGATGATGAATTCGTTTTCAGCAAATCATATGTCACTGTTTACAAATGACTTACGAAGTGTACAAAGCTTGAAACACGGTGCTGACTACCTCGTAGAGAGGCGCCGTTTGACGAAGTAAAAGTTCGTCAAAACATGGATTCTACTGCAAATTCCATCCAAAAGGTGGCGTTTTCTGCGAATCTCTGAAACCATACTTAGAACCAACCGCCTTATGCCATGAAACGTAAGCTTTTTACGACTCCGGTCCTTGTGGCCCTCGTAGTTAGCTTTTCGGGCGTGATCGCGTTTCGATACAATCTAATGGGAGGCCCGTCTCCAGTTCCTTCGGAACTTGCGATAGCTTCTCATACAATTGTCACCCCCGGTCCTCATTTGAACCCAATTGAGGAAGCTCTTCAGAATCCAAGGCGAATGAAGCCTCTGCCCCCAGAACAGATTGATTTGGAAACACTCTGGCTGGCGCGGGCAATTTTCTCCGAAACCAAGCGTGTAGACGAACAGGCTCTAGTAGCTTGGGTAGTGCGCAATAGAGTGGATACACGTTACCGAGGCAAACGCTCCTATGAAGCTGTTGTGCTTGATCCGTATCAGTTCAGTGCGTTCAGCCAAGGCAATGCGAAGCGTCCCTACTATATGGGACTCTCCATCCATTCTAAAGTACCAGGATGGCAGACCGCCTTGCAAATTGCCTATTCGGTACGTTTTGCAGAAGAAGATCACAGACCTTTTTCGGCCCATACGCGACACTTTTACAGTGAACGATCCATGGCACGCATGCTTGCTCCAACGTGGGCGGAAGGACTCAGTCCCGTTCGTATTAACTACGAGTTGGTAAGCGTAGACGAACGCCGATTCCGTTTTTACGAGGGCGTTTCGTAAAGCTAATGAGGTTGTAGACTTTGAACAGGCGGGGCGCTGGCGATT
>DKOG01000251.1 GCA_002469915.1 Bacteroidetes bacterium UBA7368 | reverse complement strand
TACCGGCCTGGATGGGTTCGGGGGACAAGTTCAGACTACACGTACGCAGTTTGAAAATAGATCGGATGGTGTCCAGCATGATGCGCATGCTTCTTGCATCCGTGTAGGGCCCGAAATATTTACTTCCATCACGAATAGGCTTCCGAGTGGGGAAAATCCGCGGAAAGGGCTCGTTTTTGACGCAGATGTAGGGATAGGTCTTATCGTCCCGAAGAGAGATGTTGTATCGGGGACGAAGACTCTTGATAAGATTGTTTTCCAGCAGAAGCGCTTCAGCTTCCGTGTCCGTGATGATGACCTCAACATCGTGGATTTTGGAAACAAGGATCTTCAGGCGTCCTTCTCGATTGCGACTATCATGGAAGTACGAATTGACCCGCGCTTTTAAATTCTTCGCTTTGCCAACATAGAGCACCTTCCCGTCTACGTCCTTATGCTGATAGACGCCTGGACGGGTAGGGATTCGAGCCAGTTTTTCGGCCAGATCGGAGTGCATGCGGACGGGTGATGGTGTAAAATACTGGTCCGATAAACCCATGCTTGTATTGAAGGTTCATCAGAAAGAAATTATGAACGACAAAATCCAGACGATCCTGTCCATTCTCCATGATCTATATCCAGGTGCCGACTGCGCGCTTAATCATGAAGAAGCCCATGAATTGCTGTTTGCCACCATTATGTCTGCGCAAACGACAGATGTGAATGTCAACAAAGTCACGTTCACGCTTTTTCAGAAGTATCGTACCATCGCAGATTTTGCCAATGCGAATCTGGAGGAGTTCATGGAAGAAATCCGATCTACCGGCTTTTATCGTAACAAGGCTCGGAACGTGATTGGAGCCGCGAACATGATTTTGCAGGAGTTCGGTGGGAACGTCCCACAGACCCTAGAAGAATTGGTCAGGCTTCCCGGTGTTGCTCGAAAAACGGCAAACGTTGTACTTGGAACGTATTTCGGAATTCCCAGCGGATTTGTTGTAGACACCCACGTGAAACGACTCGCGTTTCGACTGGGGCTAACCACTCAAACTGATCCTGTTAAAGTGGAGAACGACTTAATCGAATCTATTCCCGAAGAAGAATGGATCTTCGGTGGGCATGCGATCATCCTACACGGGAGGTCTATTTGCGACGCAAAGAAGCCTCAGTGTCCCGTTTGTCCACTAATCGTGGCTTGTCCGCAAAACGGAATCCCTCAATAAGCATCTTCATGCACTCCTTTGACGGCTCGGCCCGAGGGATCGGCCTGATTCTGGAATGAGGCGTCCCAGGCAAGTGCTTCGGGTGTGCTACAGGCTACTGATTTTCCACTAGGAACACACCTGGCTGCAGACTCGGACGGAAAGTGGGATTCGAATATGGTTCGATAGAAATAGCCTTCTTTCGTGTCTGGCGGGTTTACGGGAAACCGAAATGAAGCCCGCTCCATTTCGGAATCACTCACTGCTTTTTCAGCATGAGCCCTCAGTTCATCTATCCAGCTATAACCAACACCGTCTGAAAACTGTTCTTTTTGCCGTTTAGCAATGGACTCTGGGAGGAGATCTTCAAAGGCATCTCTAAGAATCTGTTTTTCCAGTTTCCCATCACGAATCATCTTGGAAGCTGGATTCAAGGACATAGCCGCATTTAGGAATTCTAGATCCAGAAAAGGTACTCGCGCTTCAATTCCCCAAGCAGCCATACTCTTGTTGGCTCTCTTGCAATCAAAAAGGTGTAAACGCTCAATTTTCCGGACGGTCTCTTCATGAAACTCACGGGCATCTGGAGCCTTGTGGAAGTACAGATATCCACCAAAAATCTCATCAGCACCTTCCCCTGAGAGCACCATTTTGATGCCCATGGCCTTGATCTTTCGGGCCATCAGATACATGGGTGTGGACGCCCTAATCGTGGTCACATCGTAGGTTTCAATATGATAAATGACGTCTTTTAGAGCATCTAATCCGTCTTGGATCGTAAAGGTAAGTCCGTGATGGATACTCCCAATATGGTCAGCGACTTCTTGGGCAGCCTTTAGGTCTGGACTTCCTTCTAGACCGATAGCAAAGGAATGAATTTGAGGCCACCAGGCAGGCGATGAGTCATTATCATCGACGCGGTTTTCAGCGTATTTACACGCGATAGCAGCGATAATGGAGGAGTCCAGTCCTCCTGATAGCAGGACGCCAAACGGCACATCGCCCATCAGTTGGCGGTGAACAGCAGCGTCTAGACCCTTTCTAATGACGGCTACATCGGACGAGCCGTCTTTAACGGATTCGAATGACATCCAGCTCCAATCCACATAGGAGTGGGATTCTGGACCGGAGGACGATTGGATAACATGTCCAGGAGGGAAAGGATGAACTTGCTTGCAGTGGGCCTCTATGGCCTTTAATTCGGATGCCACGTAGGCATGCCCTTCAGCGTCATAACCCATGTAAAGCGGGATAACCCCGACTGGATCGCGGGCAATGATGTACTCTTTTTTGACCGCATCCCAGAGCACAAAAGCAAAGATGCCATTCAGTTGCTTGATACCATCAACGCCGAATCTGTCTAGCAGAGGGATAATGACCTCGCAATCCGAATCCGTTTGGAAAGAGTACTCCGGAAATTGTTTTCTCAATTCTAGGTGGTTGTAAATCTCTCCATTCACCGCGAGCACGTAGCGGCGATCCGAACTAATCAGGGGCTGGGCGCCATGAAGTAAGTCCACGATGGACAAACGCTCATGAGCTAGAATAGCGTGATCATCGGAGTAAATACCTGACCAATCAGGGCCTCTATGTCGCTGAAGTTTACTGAGTTCTAGGGCATGAGACCGGAGTACTGGGTCGCCCTTCTGGATACCAAGAATAGCTAGTATGGAACACATTGGATTCGAACTTTAGCTGACCCTGATTCTTAGGATTGATTGCCAATCGTGGAATTATGTCAGAGTTAAGGTGATGAGTCTTGTACACCCTAATCCGCGAAGAGTACCCGGAAGGGGAAGCCCCAAATTTGATTTTTTAGTTGATAACAACGCGAAGAAGAGACTTGCTAAAAGAAAAAAGTGCCTTTATATGTGGCAGCACCCCAATGGTAGCGCTTCCAAATTATTCACGATGCTATTTCGTTGACTACCTTCCTAAAGCAGCCGTAAGTTTTGAATTCAAAATCGAAGCCCGAGTAACCGGGGTTCTTAATGAAAGACGTCCTATTCAAATTTCATTCATGTGCGCCTTCCGTCGGTCTCGTCGGCCGGGCTCGCACGCTGTCGATTTTATTGGTTGATCTCCTGGTGCTCTCCCTAGTGAGCATTCTACTTCTATCCCTTCTAGTTAGTGTGATTATCACCTAATTCACCGATCAACCCTTTCATCGCCTTTAGGCGGACACAATATCGAAATCGGGTTGATCACACCCGGAACGATTCAGCATGTCTCTCAGGCCAAGCGATACCATCAAAAAAGGATATACCCGTGCTCCGCACAGGAGTCTGCTCCGTGCCACCGGTGCCATTGAGGATGACGCAGATTTTGAAAAGCCGTTCATCGGGGTATGTAATTCCTACATAGATATTATTCCTGGTCATGTCCATTTACAGGAATTTGGAAGCCGTGTAAAGTCGGCCATTCGGGAAGTCGGAGGAGTTCCCTTTGAATTCAATACGATTGGTGTGGACGATGGTATAGCAATGGGACACCTCGGAATGCGCTTCTCGCTGCCTTCCCGAGAACTCATTGCCGATGCGGTGGAAACGGTTGCTCGTGCTCATTGTCTGGATGCATTGATCTGCATTTCAAATTGTGACAAAATTGTCCCCGGTATGCTGATGGGGGCGCTTAGATGCAACATTCCTGCCATCTTCGTCTCGGGTGGGCCGATGAAAGCCGGAAAACTCGAAGATGGAACCAAGATTGATCTGATATCCGTATTTGAGGGGGTCGGCCAGTTCAAAAATGGAGAACTCGGTCAAAAGGGCTTAGACGATTTGGAGCGCTTTGCTTGTCCAACGTGTGGCTCCTGTGCTGGCATGTTTACGGCCAACTCCATGAACTGCATTATGGAAGTTCTGGGATTGGCGCTGCCTGGCAATGGCAGTATTTTGGCGGTAGATCCAAAGCGAGCAGAGTTGTTGGAAAGCGCCGCGCGCAGAATCGTGGAAATGGTCCATGAAGACTTAAAGCCGCTCGACATCTTCACGGTTGCCGCTTTAGACGATGCTTTTGCCTTGGACATGGCTATGGGGGGATCGACTAACACGATCCTACATTTATTGGCGGCCGCGGCAGAGGCAGGCGTCTCGTATGATTTAGATCGTATAAACAGTATTTCAGCCCGAATTCCGTACATCTGCAAGGTGTCACCGGCGACAGCCAACGTACATATGGAAGATGTTGATGAAGCCGGAGGAGTCAGCGCTATTCTATCTGTATTGGATCGGGGCGGGCTCCTGAACTCAGATCGCAAAACGGTTACGGGTCGTTTATTACATGATGTGCTGAAAGACGCGTCCGTCGCCCGCCCCGACGTCATTCGTACCCTGGATGAGCCCTTTCGTAAAACGGGTGGCCTGTCGGTACTTTTCGGCAACTTGGCTCCTGACGGGTGTGTGGTTAAAACCGGAGCCGTGCAAGAGGACATGCTGCGCTTCACGGGAAAAGCCAGGATATTTGAAAGTCAGGATGAGGCTGTTGAAGGTATTATGTCGGGGACCATCGAGGAAGGCAGCGTACTTGTCATCCGATATGAAGGCCCCAAAGGAGGCCCGGGTATGCCGGAAATGCTCCAACCGACTTCCGCACTAGCCGGCATGCGGCTAGACGATAAAGTTGCCATGATCACGGATGGCCGTTTTTCGGGTGGTACAAGAGGGCTATCAATCGGGCATTGTTCGCCTGAAGCGGCCTCGGGTGGACCGATCGCCGCAGTGCAAGAAGGGGACTTGATTAGTATCGATATCTCCGCCTCCCGCATTGACGTCCACCTGACAGATGCTGAGATCGAAAGCCGACTGTCCGAACTACCTCCATTTGAGCCCCGCATACGCGGTGGTTTTCTGGAACGCTATAGCCATCTCGTGACGAGTGCTTCTTCTGGTGCCGTATTACGCGTGCCAGGCCAGCATGTGGCCACATCTGTTCTTTCAGACTGAACCTATCCATTTTTATCAAAAGATCATTTCAATGACAACCTCAACAACCACCACAAAAGACGTAGGGTCAGCAAAAAAAACGGCAGAGGCGCCTCACGCTCCCACCGGACTCATGACCGGTGCTCAGATTCTGATTCGTTCTATGGAAGCAGAAGGAGTGGAAGTGGTTTTTGGGCACCCTGGAGGCTGTGTGATTGCAGTTTATGATGCGATGCATCAGATGAAACCTGCTTTTAAACATGTGCTAGTTCGGCATGAGCAGGGCGGAACACACGCAGCCGAAGGGTACGCAAAGGCTACTGGCAAAGTGGGCACCGTTTTAGTCACTTCAGGCCCCGGCGCGACGAACTGTGTTACCGGTATTGCAGATGCCTACATGGACTCTATTCCAATCGTCGTGTTTACTGGTCAGGTACCCACGAAGATGATCGGAAACGATGCATTTCAGGAATGCGACACGATTGGTGTAACGCGCAGTATTACGAAACACAGTTTTTTGGTTCGCGATGTAAAAGA
>DKOG01000069.1 GCA_002469915.1 Bacteroidetes bacterium UBA7368 | reverse complement strand
CCGTTCCCACGACGATGGCCGTTGGAGTGGCTAATCCCAAAGCGCATGGGCATGCGATTATGAGTACGCTAACAAATCGGAGTAACGCATTATTGATCGCTGGTTCTGGTCCAAAAAAGAACCAAATAAGCCCCGTAACGAGAGCAATCGCAATCACGACGGGTACGAAAACGGCAGCAATCCGATCTGCCATTTGTTGAATGGGCGCTTTTGAGGCGGAAGCGCGGCGGACCAATTCGACAATCTGACTTAGCACGGTATCTTTTCCGGTACGTGTTACCTGAACCAGCATGGTCCCGGTCGCATTGACGGTGCCCGTAGACACTTTATCTCCCACCCCCTTGGATACCGGGATGGGCTCCCCGGTCAACATGCTCTCGTCGACCCTACTTGCTCCGTCCATGACCATCGCATCCACCGGAATGCGTTCTCCTGGGCGAATTCGAACCAGCATCCCGAGTTCAACAGCACTTGCGTCCATTTCCGTCTCCTGACCATCACGAACCACCCGAACCCGTTCAGGCTGTAGTTCTAAAAGCCCGCGAATAGCTGATCCGGTTTTACCTTTGGCTCGTTCTTCCAAAAGTCGACCCAAAAGAATGAGCGCAACGATGAGCGCTGCCGCTTCAAAGTACACGTCCGGCATTGCGCTAGGACCTTGTGCAAAGGGTCCCGGAAAAAGTACGGCGGCTGCGGAATAGCCATATGCTGCAGCGACTCCCATTGCGACGAGCGTATTCATATCCGCCGCTCCGTGGCGCAAGGCGACCCAAGCTTTTGAGAAAAAGGGCCTACCCGAATAAAACACGACCGGCGTCGCTAAAAAGAGCTGAATAAAATGATCTCCGGCGATGTTTAGCCTTCCATGGCTCATTGCAAGAATGGCCAGCGGAATACTGAAGAGAACGGCAAACCAGAATTGGCGCTTCAGTTGCGCATACCTAGCGGAGTGAGTGTCCAATGCGCGATCTGGTTCGGTCGTCGACGTCGACCCCGAATATGCATTGAAAAGTCGGGCCAACTCTTTACCAGAAATCATACCCGGTACGTAGGTTATTCCTACCTCTACCATCTCTGGAGTAAACGTAGCTACAGCCGATAGAATCCCGTCGGTCCGGAGCAATTCTTCTTTGAGGTCACGTGCCTGTTTATGTGCTTTTGGTCCTGAAAACGAGGTTTCAGCTATGGCTTGACGAACTTCATAGCCCGTTTTTTCAATGATTTGGACGATCTCTGATAATAGTACACCTTCCTTTACTTCAACCAATGCCTGCTCAGTCGCGTAATTGACGTTCGCTACATCGATGCCGTCCGTGCGAGAAAGCTTTCTTTCTATTCGTAAGGCACACGCGGCACAAGTCATCCCTTCCACAGGGACTGCGAGGTGTTGGCCGTCTGATAAAGAGGACGCTGACATAACGTTTACGCTGATTTTCCGGTTTTACTAAACACCTCACATGAAGTGCCTGAATCCCGAAAATCGTGCAAACATTGATTCATCGACCGACAAGTCACGTGAAATCTAACACCCACGTCAAATTCGTTGCTATCTTGTAGATCCCAAACGCCCAACTTTGCATGCATCGAAACGCCAAAACCAAAATTACGATCTACGATGTGGCCCAACACGCCGGTGTAGCCATTTCAACGGTATCTCGTGTGCTTAACGACTCGCCAGACGTTTCGGAACGAACACGAGAGAAGGTTGAGCAGGCGATCGAAGATCTAAAGTATCACCCGAACAGAACAGCGCGATCACTTGCACAGCAGGAGTTTCACTCAATTGCAGTAGCGCTTCCTTCTTTCACGGCCCCGTTCCAAAACGAACTGCTCAAAGGCATCCGTTCGTACATGGGTTCAGCCGGATTAGATCTACTAATTTGTGACCTCGGCTCATCGGACCTGCGATCCTCCCTTCGCTCCTTCTTGGAACGCGGCTCCGTTCGTGGAATGCTTATCTGCGAGTTACCATTAGATGATGGGTTAGCTGAAGACCTAATCGGTATGCATTCGGGTACTGTCCTGATTGGAAATACCTGGAAAAACTTCGATTCCTACACGTGGAATGATATTGCCGGTATGCGCTTGGCGGTCGAGCATCTCGTTGAGCAGGGGCACGAGTATATCTGTATGATTCGCTCGGCTGAGGAAAGCGATATGCAAATAAACCGACTTAATGGCTACAAGGCGGGGCTACAGGCTGCAGGTCTTCCCGTTGAAGACAGTCGAATCGTTGCCGGAAACCCGAGGTATCACGGCGGCTTTTCCGAGGAAGATGGCTATGATGCGATGAAAACGATTCTTCGACAACACCCCAAAGCAACAGCCGTAGTGACGAGCAGCGATGTTCAGGCAATCGGAGCGATCGCAGCGCTCAATGAAGCGGGCATCTCAGTACCCCACAAAATGGCGGTTGTTGGATGTGATGACATTAAAACAAGTCGATTCATTGGGCTCTCAAGTGTAGACCTGAGTATGCAGAAAATCGGATACGCTGCCGCCGAGAGGCTTCATGTCCGCATGAAATCTGGCTTCCAGACCCCCCAGCAATTGGTCGTCGAGCCCAAGCTTCACATCAGAAATAGTAGCGATTACAAACGGAAGTAATGAATCGAGAACTCATACGGGCGCAACTGAACGCCACTGTGGAAGAAACCGATTTCCAGGCATTTGGACATCGATATCATGGAAAGGTCCGGGATACATACTCCAGCGGTAACCATCTATTTCTAGTCACTTCGGACAGAATATCTGCTTTCGATTACGTGTTAAGGCAAACCATTCCGTTTAAGGGACAAGTGCTGAATCAGTTAGCCGCTTACTTTTTTGAACAGACCGACGATATCGTTCAAAATCATATAATTTCGTTACCGGATCCCAATGTGACATTGGCCCGACGGTGCAAGGCAGTACCTGTTGAATTCGTAGTTCGTGGGTACCTAGCAGGGCACGCTTGGAGAACGTATCGTGAAGGAGGACGGAAGCTCTGCGGTATGCCTCTTCCTGATGGCCTTAAAGAGAACTCAAAGCTTCCAAAGCCTATTCTGACTCCGGCGACCAAGGCGGAAGAAGGTCACGATGAGGACATTTCCAGGGAAGAAATTATTCGACAAGGGATCATGTCCGAAGCATCCTTTGATCAGATGCGGGACATCGCTCTGGCTTTGTTTGAACGGGGAACCGAGCGCGCTGCGGAAAAGGGCCTAATCCTGGTAGATACCAAGTATGAATTCGGACACGATGCTCAAGGATTGGTCACGGTAATCGATGAAATGCACACGCCGGATTCCTCTCGATATTTTTATGCCGACACCTATTCAGAGCTATTAACTGCCAACCTCCCCCAGAGACAACTCTCTAAGGAGTTCGTCCGCGAGTGGCTAATGGAGCGCGGTTTCCAAGGTTTGGACGGGCAACACCTTCCAGATCTTGATGATAATTTTCGAATTGAAGTAGCGGCCCGATATATCGAGTTATTCGAACGCATCACGGGTCAAGCTTTCACTCCGAACACCAGCCCAGATCCGATCGCAAGAATTGAGCACGCGATAACTACAGTTCTCTAGCGCGTGTGTTCAGGATTCCCAGTCCGTTTCAACCCATTCGGTTGACCCATTTCTGTAGACTTCTTTCTTCCAGATCTGAACCGACTTTTTCAACTCGTCTATCAGGAATCTAGACGCTAGAAAGGCATCATCCCTATGAGGAGTGGTCACCCCTACTATCACACTCGCCTGCCCCACGGCAACTTCCCCTGTTCGATGCAGCAACACGGCCTTTAACACGGGCCACGTCTCTGTTGCTCGACTAACTAGGGCACGCATTTCCTTGAGAGCCATGCTGTTATGTGCTTCGTAGAACAGTCGAACTGTTTCTTTTTCTCCGGTGAACCGGCGGGTCGTTCCTGCAAAAATGCAGACTCCTCCCCCCTCTCCAGCGTAAAGAAACTCATGAACCACCGCAGTTGGTAGCTCATCTTCCATGATCTCAATCCACTCGTTAGGCGAACTAGCAGCCATACATCACCCGCCAGAAACAGGTGTAATTACGGCGATATCATCCCCATCTGATAACAGGGAAGTTGGGTCGATGTAATCATCATTTACTGCTAAACGAATGACAGACTGCAGTTTTTCAACTTCTTCGTTGTTTACAGCAAGAAGCTCAATGAGTTCGGCGCCCGTAGTTCCTGCCTCTAATTCAACTTCAACAACTCCTGCTCCAAAAGCTTCGCGCAGAACAGAAAAAAAGCGTAGGGTAACTATCATTAAAGTGTGCTGATTGTTGACTTAATCGCATCGAGATCGGGTTGATCTCCAGCGTTTTCTAAGATTTCGGCGTAAGCGATCACACCGTCAGGGGCTACTACAAACGCTGCACGCTTCGAGATCCGTGACAACTTCATGAAGGTAAAGCCGTCAATATATTTGCAGCCGTACGCTAGAGAAACATCGGCATCGTGATCACTTAAGAGCGGGAAAGTGAGGCCATTCACCTTTTTATACTCAGCTAACGTGAACGGTGCATCTGTTGACACGCCGACTACCGTGGCGCCACCGTATGCTTCAAGATCCATATTGACCGTATTCAATTCGGTGGTGCACACTCCGGTGAAAGCGGCCGGAAAAAAAAGAAGGACCACAGGACCGCTTTCCAGTTGTTTAGAAAGATGGAAAGGTCTGGCAGCGTCGCTGAATATCTTGAAATCAGGAGCCTGATCACCTTTTTTCATAGTTGACAAGGTTTATCGAGAAGAAATGGCTCGAAGGGGTGAAACCCGTGCGGCATGCCGGGCAGGTATGTAAGAAGAAAGACCGCATAGGATGAGAGTTAATACCGCGACAACCACGAAATCCATTACGCTCAAAGCGATGGGCGCGGTACTCATATAATAGGCTTCCGCTGGTAGCGGTATGATTTCATACTTTAATTGCGCAAAAGAAAAAAGTAAAGCGAACGTCTCCCCGATCACAATGCCCGCTACTCCGATGTAGAGTCCAAGAAGGAGAAAAATCCGTTTGCGTGTTCTAGCCGATGTCCCGAAACTAGCCATTACGCCCATCTCAGCACTTTTTTCAAGTATAATCATCAACAGCGTACCAATAATGTTGATCGCTGCTACGAATATGATAATCGAAATCACCAAGGGGATGATAGATTCTTGCAACTTGACCCAGGCGAACAAACTTCGATAGACATCCGTGATGGGCCGCGCGATGGCCGGAAATTCGAGTTCGGCATCAATTAAATCTGCGGCCTCTGTAAAGTCCATGCCCTCCTCTACCCGCACATCGAGCCGTGACACTTGACCGGGTACGTATTCTAATAGAGTGGCCGCCTCCTGAAGATCCGTGAATACATACAGCTCGTCAAAATTGGCTAGGGATGTCTCATAAATACCGCGCACTTCGAACTGCTTGAGTAGCGGCGCGGCCTTTCCAGATGAAAGGGCCGCTGTATTTACCGAAAAAGCCGTAACTAAGCTCCCCACCTCAGCGCCAAGCGAGCGAGAGAGTTTTGCTCCAATCACGATACCAGGCCTCCCCGATGCGGACACACTCAAGTCTCCCCTTCCATCAGTAAGCGTCTCGGCGATGTAACCGGGAAGTTGTTCGGTACCCCAGATGGAAACGCCCTCGATTTCTCGAGAAGAGCGCCTCAATAGAATAAATTCCTGAATCACAGGCGAAACCAGCGTCACGCCATCAATCTCCTCAGCAATAGAACGCAGGATAGCACCACGTTCCAACGGGGCATCTCTAATACTCTCAATCTGAACGTGAGCACCAAAACCAATGACTTTAGACTGGATTTCTTGGCTGAACCCGCGCACGATAGATAAAGCAAGTATGAGGGTAGCTACGCCTAATGCAACTCCACCCACAGATATATAGGTAATCAGTTTTAGAAACTGACGACCTTCGGACGTACCCTGGGCACCCTTGAGGTACCTTCTGGCGATATATGATTCGAATGAATATCCCACCCGCGTGACACGCCCACACAAGACATTGGATCCAAATTGATAAAAACATGCGGGCCTCCGGAGAAACTCCGGAGGCCCGCACTGAACAAACCCGGTTTAATTCCGCAGAACCTAGACGGGAATTTCTGTAGAGGAAGACTCAGATGAGCCATCCAGATCGATTTCAACGAAGTGGTACGGAGGCCATGGGCCACTGACTTCAATAGAGATTCCGCAAGCCGCAAACTCTGTGGCTAAGTCTGCAATGCGGGCTTTGAAGTTCTTTTCGTTGACGATCGTCACTAAATAGGTCGCATTTAACACTACATCCGATTCTTCAAATGGCGAATTCATATCGCCTGATTTGTGAATCGCGTAG
>DKOG01000185.1 GCA_002469915.1 Bacteroidetes bacterium UBA7368 | reverse complement strand
CGATGTACCCGCGTGAAAAACCACTGTTGTCTCGGAGTCTATTCCTTGTGCGCCTGAAATCGCTTTGCCTTTTTCATACGCTCCCGGATACCCACCGGACGCCAAAACGACACAGGCTGCAGCGCCCGGAAAAGTACCAATACGGACGTTTTTGATGCCACCCAAGGCCATCGCTTTGAATACGTCTACGGCATCGGCGTCCATAAGCGGTAAAACGACTTGCGTCTCGGGATCTCCTAATCGGCAATTATACTCAACGACCATAGGACCATCAGGTGTAATCATTAGGCCAACATATAGAATTCCTTGATACGGCATGCCTTCGAGCGCCATACCATTTAAAGTGGGTTCAACTATCAGCTCACAGACTTCTTGTATCAGGGCGTCCGTCATGACAGGCGCCGGCGCATATGCGCCCATTCCGCCCGTATTTGGCCCGGTATCACCTTCGCCGATTCGTTTATGGTCTTGCGCCGGCGCCAGCAACGCATAATCTTGACCATCTGTCAAAACAAACAGACTCGCCTCTTCCCCAGACATAAAAGACTCTACGACCACCGTACTTCCAGCACTTCCGAGTGAACCCTCCTCCATCATGGATCGGACCGCTTGCTCGGCATCATCCAGCGTTTCACATACAATCGCCCCCTTGCCCGCAGCCAGCCCGCTGGCTTTTACGACGATGGGTGCTCCTTCTGCACGAACGAAGGACAGAGCATTCTCCAATTGCCCTGAGGTAAACGTCTCGAAAGCGGCTGTAGGAATTCCCTGCCGTTGCATGAACGCCTTGGAAAAGGCCTTACTACCCTCAAGCTGAGCCGCTGCTGCCGATGGACCGACTACTGCGACATCGTGATCTCGAAGGTAATCGGAAAGACCATCTACCAAAGGCTGCTCGGGACCGATCACAACCAGGTCTATCGAGTGTGTCTTTACAAAAGACCCGACCGCAGCATGATCCGAGGCGTCCAAACTGACATTTTCTCCAATAGACGTGGTCCCACCGTTTCCGGGAGTAATGAACAGATGCGGCTTTTGGGGACTACGACTCAGGCTCCAAGCAATGGCATGTTCTCTCCCGCCACCTCCGATGATCAGAATATGCATGAGTAGGCTCAGGTATAGAATGGATTGGTGTCAGGACGCTCAACACCGAGATAAATGTTTTTGTACCGAACGTAGTTGCTGGCGTACTCGTAAATAGAATCGATTTCATCTGATCTCAATCCTCTGATAACCTTGGCCGGGGATCCCAAAACCAACGACTCAGGAGGGATAATGACACCACTAGTAATCAAAGCGCCGGCTCCTATGATCGAACGGCTTCCAATGACCGCCTTATCCAAAATGATGGAGCCCATACCCACCAGTACGTCGTCTTCTATGGTACACCCATGGACGATAGCAGAGTGGCCAATGGTAACACCCTTCCCAATATTCGTTGGTGCTGTGCCATTCGTTACGTGAACGACCGCATTGTCTTGGACGTTTGACCTTTCGCCTATGCGTATGCGATTTACATCCCCCCGAAGCGAAGCACCAAACCAAATGCTGACATCTTTAGCCAGATGAACATCTCCAATGACCGCTGCCGTTTCAGCCACAAAATTGGTGGCATCCAATTGGGGTGAACACCCTATAAAATCTCGTATCATTCGTCTGAAATTTTGTGATGGAGTCTAGAAAGCAATAACAGAGCTTCCATTGGAGTCATTACATCGGGGTCCAGAGCAGCGATTATTTCTCCTACTTCTTGAAGGTTAGGGTCGGCCGCAAGTTCAAAGAGCGACATTTGAGGTCCGGAATCTTTTACTAGGTCTGGTTGGGGCGTTTGGGTTGTTTTCGTTCCAACCTCCAATTCTTGCTGCTCCAATTGATTTAGAATCTGTCTCGATCGGTCCAAAAGACTTGCTGGAAGCCCAGCCATGCGGGCAACCTCGATGCCGTAGCTATGATCGGCGCCGCCTTTGACCATTTTTCGGAGGAAGACAACTCGTCCATTATGCTCTTGAACCAGAATCCTGTAATTGCGGACGCGCTCCAGCCTGTTTTCTAACTCGTTTAATTCATGATAATGGGTTGCGAACAAAGTCCGAGCCGCTACATCAGAGTTACCATGCAGGTATTCAACAAGGGCCCAGGCAATAGAAAGTCCATCAAACGTACTCGTCCCCCTTCCCACTTCATCCAACAAAATCAGCGATTGCGGGCTCGCATTGTTCAGAATGTTCGCCGTTTCGTTCATCTCTACGAGAAACGTGCTCTCACCGGCAGACAAATTGTCTGAGGCTCCAACCCGGGTAAAGATGCGGTCCACTAAACCAACTCTAGCCCGCTTAGCTGGGACAAATGAACCAATCTGAGCCAGCAACACCACCAATCCAACTTGGCGTAATACAACGCTTTTACCCGCCATATTGGGACCAGTAACGATCAGAATCTGCTCCGTTTCAGTGTTTAGCTTGGTAGAATTGGGAATAAACGGCTCGCCCGGGGGAAGCGATTGCTCTACTACGGGATGCCGACCGTCTTCAATCTCTAGATCCGTACCCGAATGCATCAAAGGACGAACAAAGCGATTTCGAACGGCGACTTCTGCTAGAGAAGAAAGCACATCCAGACGTGCGATCTCTTTGGCATTTGAGAAAACGTCTTCTGTAAAACCCGCCACGTTGTCGCGCAGTTCGTGGAAGAGGTCGCCTTCCAACTGACTGATGTGCTCTTCCGCACCTAAGATCTTGTCCTCATACTCCTTTAGTTCGGGAGTGATGTAGCGTTCAGCATTAACAAGGGTCTGCTTCCGAATAAAATGTTCGGGGACTTTATCCTTGTGAACGTTCGTGACCTCCAGGTAATAACCGAAAACGCGATTGAACCCAATTTTCAGACTAGGTATTCCGGTTTTGGCAGATTCCGTTTCCTTAAGCTGTTCTAACCACTGCTTGCCACCCGATGAAAGGGCTCTCAATTCGTCTAATTCCGCAGAGTAGCCTGCCCGAATCACCCCTCCATCTTTTAGGCTCGTACCCGGTTCGTCTACCAGCGTCTCAGTGATAAGCGCCACTAATTCAGTTACTGGAATCAGGCGTTCTGCCAGTGCCTTCACTTCTTTCTTGTCTGCTCCCTCCAGTGCATCAACTACTTTTGGAAGCACTTCGCAGGCTCTCTTCAACCCGCCAAGATCTCTTGGCGTGGCGCGACCTGTACAGATTCTAACTGAAATACGCTCTAAGTCGCCCACTTCAGCAAGCTCGCTCCGTAACACATCGCGAGTCTCTCTGGATGAGTGAAATCCGTCTACTATCGTTTGACGTTTCACGATGCGATCTAAATCACGCAAGGGCCGAACAAGCCATGAGCGTAGCATTCGAGCGCCCATGGGTGTGCGTGTTTCATCGATAATCGTGACTAAACCCCCCTCCTCTCCAGAACTGGAGGCAAGCAACTCTAAATTTCTGAGCGTCTGAACGTCTAGCGACATGTATTCAGACTCGTCATACACCTCGATCCTTCGCACATGAGGAATACTTCCTTTTTGCGTCTCCTGCAGATAATGCATGAGGGCTCCGGCTGCAGTAACCCCTGCAGAACCCTCATCAACTCCAAAGCCTTTTAAGGAGTGCACATCAAAGTGATCGGTCAATGTTGATCGAGCATATTCTTCTCCGAAAACCCAGTCCTCCAAAATGGACGTTACTTGTCTGGGATAGCCCATGGCTTCCAGATCAACTCGAATGGGTCGAGTACACAAGATTTCCGCAGGACCGATGCCACGCAGCAAGTTTTCAAGGTCAGCTGCATCTACCTCGGTTAACTTAAACTCACCCGTAGAGGCATCAGCAAATGAAACACCAAAACGAATCCGGCGCTTGTTTCCCCGACCCACCGTAATCTGATGCAAGGCCACTAAATACCGGGCTTCCCGCGGATCCAGTAGCTGATCTCGCAGCGTAACTCCGGGAGTTACAATCTCAACTACATCACGGTCAACAATCTTCTTGCCTTTTGTAGGTGATTCTAATTGCTCGCAAATAGCGACTCGAAAACCAGAGCGAACGAGCTTCGGCAAGTAGGTCTCCAAGGCATGATGTGGAAAACCAGCCAGGCTAACCTCCGATGCCGCGCCACTGGATCGTTTTGTAAGCGTAATTCCCAAAACAGCATGAACTTGCTCTGCGTCTTCACCAAACGTCTCGTAGAAGTCGCCCATCCGAAAAAGCAATACAGTTCCGGGATGCCGGTCCTTAATTGAATAATACTGCCGCATTAGCGGAGTCTGGCCTTTTTTGGCGGTCGACGTGACAGTATCAGGCATTCGGAATAGAGTTAGGATCTGGTATCTTGACGGGGAGCGTCAAACTACGCGTCCTCGCGCTCAATCAAAACCAATGTGGATAACACAAATCATGTCTCATTTGATTACATCAGATCAGCTCGCGAAAAGACTCGCTTCTCCTGATATCGTGCTGTTCGACTGCCGTTTTCAATTAGCAGATCCGGAATATGGGCGCAGATCACATGCCATGAACCGCGTTCCTGGAGCGCATTATGTGCATCTAGACCACGATCTGTCCTCCAACGTGGGTGACGGTAGCCGAGGACGTCATCCATTGCCCGATCCACAAGAGTTCTCAGATCTGATGACTCGATATGGAGTCTCGCCCTCCTCTCAAGTAATTTGCTATGACGACGTATCCGGTCCGTTTGCCGCTCGGATGTGGTGGCTCCTTCACTGGATAGGTCATTCGAATGTTCAGGTTCTCTCAGGCGGCTTTACAAAATGGGTAGAAAACGGACACCCTACACAGAGCGGTTCCAACAGTGAACAGTCTTCCTTAGATAATGGGGGCACAATAAACACGGTCGTCCAGTCAGGACTTCGCGTAGAAATGGATCAAGTCGAAGCGCATATTGAGTCCCTAAACTTGGTCGACTCTCGGGCCAAGGAGCGGTACTTGGGCATAGAAGAGCCTATTGATCCTGTAGCCGGCCATATTCCTGGTGCCGTAAACATTCCTTGGATGGATAACCTGACATCAGAAGGCGTTTTTCTATCAGAATTGGACCTGAGAAATCGGTTTTTAGCTGCATTTTCTCCAGATTCAATCCCTGTATTTTATTGTGGATCAGGCGTGACGGCGTGTCATAATATTCTTGCCACACAGATCGCAGGTTTCCCCATGCCACGTCTGTTCGCCGAATCATGGAGCGGTTGGATTCATGATGACGAACGCGGAATTATTAAGAGAGGCACGAGCGGTGAGAGTAGCTCATAGGAAGTAGTCCTTAGCGAAGGCAAGTACTTTTCCATTAGGCAGCCCTTATTTCTGCCCATCAAAACCAATATCGAAACCGAGGTCGAGGTCGAAATCAAAAAATTCGGGCTACGGAGATTCCCATTCTAAACCCAGGCTTATCTAAGCGAAACGCAGTATCCAGTCGGGCACCCGTAAAGAGTCCAGATAGCGAGATTCCAAGTTCATGATGAGATCCGTCGGTAGAAACGAGCATATCCCTATTTGCGCCAGAGTACGAGTCAAGTGAGGCATACCCATGAGCCCCGTGAACCAATACCGTCCAGTGCCGCTTGAGCGCCCAATCCCAACCTAACAATTCGAAAGGAACCGTCCGAAACGAATGCTCCCAGGCCAACAGCACCCATCGATCACCTTCATATGGTCTATCTGCGAGCGTTTTTATGGTCCCGAATGTTGTGAGAACAGATGAGCCATCGATGATTCCGAGTCGTTGAAGCGGAATCGAGTCGCCACCCAATATGCCGGCATCCAGCCGGAATTCGACCGCATTTGGCAGTAATCTGCGCTTGAAAAAGGTATTAAAGCTCCAGAACGCGGAAGTGCTAGCCCGCCAATAGGAACCACCAGAAAGAGCATCTCCCCCTATACTATGCTCTAATTCCACATTCACTTTCCTTCGGAAAAAGACGGGGAGAGCAGCCCAATCCTGCTGGATTTCTAACCCAACCTGAACATATTGTAATCGTCCTTGGGCCACTTGTGCATTAGGGGTCGACCGGATGGTTTTCCCCAAAAACGATTTGCCGAGGGAGGTACGGATCGAAGAGGATTCTCTGTCGCTAAAAGAAGCGTAAAAGGTGGACCCTCGAGAAAAAAGACGGCGCTTCTCTACGGATACCTGCCATCCCTTGGTTTGATAATAATCGAAGTAATCAGTTTGGCCCACGCTAACCGCAGCCGAGTTGAGAAATCGACTTCTCACTGGCGAAGCGTACCTGGGCACAATCTCGTTCGAATA
>DKOG01000236.1 GCA_002469915.1 Bacteroidetes bacterium UBA7368 | reverse complement strand
TAAAAAGATTGAGGGCATCTCTGACCTCAGGGATGAATCGGATCGCGACGGAATGCGCATTGTTATCGAGTTGAAACGAGATGCAATGCCCAGTGTGGTTGAGAATCAGCTTTACAAGTACACAGCATTTCAGCAGACGTTTGGGATGAACGTTGTGGCCCTCGTCCATGGACGACCCAAAACGTTGAATCTCAAGGAAATTATTGGACACTACGTGGATCACCGCCACGTAGTGGTGCTTCGACGCACGCAATTTGAACTTCGCAAAGCGGAAGCGCGCGCGCACATCCTTGAAGGGTTGACGATTGCGCTGGATAATCTTGATGCGGTCATTAGCATCATCAGGCATTCCAAGGACACAGATGAAGCCAAAGCAAACCTGATTGCGGGTGTTTTCCCAGCCAAACTCGGCACCGTTCAGCTCGAAAAACTGGGATTGCCTACGCATGGCGATTCCCTCTTCACGCTTTCTGAAATTCAAGCGAAAGCTATTCTTGAGCTTCGCCTGAATCGTCTCACGGGGCTAGAGCGTCAAAAAATTGAAGACGAATACCAGACCGTTCTAGCAGAAATCGCACACTTGAATGAGATTCTTGCCGACAAAGGCCTACGGATGTCCATCATCCGGACCGAGTTGCTGGAAATGCGCGACAAGTATGCGGACGAACGTAGAACTGAAATCGATTATACCGGTGGCGGAGACATCTTCATCGAAGATCTGATCGAGGACGAACAGGTTGTCGTATCTCTTTCTAATCAGGGTTTGATTAAGCGCACCAGTTCTACCGAGTATGCCGCTCAAGGTCGCGGCGGTGTCGGTAAGCGGGGTACAGCCATGCGTGACGAGGACTTCGTTGAGCATGTATTTGTGGGTAATAACCATGACTACTTACTGTTCTTCACCGACCATGGTCGCTGTTACTGGCTTCGTATCTACGAAATCCCTGAAGGATCACGAGTCAGTAAGGGACGGTCTATTCGAAATTGCATCCAGATTGGTCCAGAAGATAGAATCCGGGCGGTTTTACCTGTTTCTAAAGAGGATTTCCGAAGCGAAGACTTTCTTAACTCGCACTTCGTCCTCATGTCCACGAAAAGTGGTCAGATCAAGAAAACCAGCCTTGAGTCGTTCTCGAGGCCACGCGTGGACGGCATTAAAGCCATTGCCGTCGATGAAGGAGATGAACTGATCGAAGCACACATGACGGATGGTAATGCTAATGTCATCATTGCTTCATCCAGCGGTGTCTGTATTCGATTTAATGAATCAGATGCCCGTCCTATGGGTCGAAATACACGTGGTGTTCGCGGTATCAGGTTGGCAGAAGGTCACTCTGTAATTGGGATGATTGTCGTAAACGATGAGGCCAGAGACATTCTGACGATCAGTGCTAATGGATACGGCAAGCGCACCGCACTGGAAGAGTATCGTTTGCAGTCGAGAGGTGGTAAGGGCATTATTGCTCAGAAAACTACTTCGAAAACAGGTCCAATTGTGTCCATTAAGGGTGTTTTGGAAGCGAACGACCTCATGATTACCACGGTTGGTGGAATTATGATTCGCATGGATATTGGGTCGATCTCCAAACTGGGTAGAAATACCCAAGGGGTACGTGTCATCAAAATCCGTGAAGGTGATTCCATAGCTGATGTGACGAAAGTCCAGATCGTGGAAGACCTTGAGGAAAATACAGATGGTGAAGAGCCTGCCGTTGACTCGGTGGATTCTCAACCTGACGCACCTGACGCACCTGACGCACCTAAAGAATAGTAGGTGCATCCTACTCCTCTTTCTTACGTACACGTCCTTATTCTAATTATAAAAACTCATCAGAAGTACATTCCCATGAAGCGATTTCGCTTACAACGCTTTCTTGCGCTGGCACTCATCCTCGCCTTTGCTGTCTCTGTTAGCACAGCGACCGCACAAGACGGTGCAGATATGTCTGCAAAAGAAATCATTAATGCTAATATTGAAGCGACAGGAGGCATTAAAGCCTGGAGATCCGTCAAGGATTTGAGTGTCGTAGCCGAAATCGGGATTGAACTTCCTGGAATGGGCGCTTTACTAATTAATCTGGAATCGATCAATATTTTCCCAGGTTACGGTTACACGTCCATTGAAGTCGCTGAAGCACCAGCTGCCATTCCTGCAGAGCAGATTAATCAAAAAGCCTATTACACCCCTCTCGAAGGATGGGTCGAAGGGGCTGCTGGTCGTCAGGATATGAACTCTTTAAGTCCTCAGCAGCGTACTCAATTCCAACGAAGCTCGCCGAAAAACGAACTCGACTACCTCGCCTATGCGGATTCTATGTTGATTAGACTCGATGATCGCGATCTCGAAGGCAAATCAGTGTTTGCGATCGACGTTGTCACTGATGGAGTATCATCCACCATGTTGTATGATAAGGATTCGTTTTTGATGGTCGCTCAAGAGGCAGAGACACCTGCAGGACCCTCTATCACCTACATGAGCGAGTTCATGGAAGTAGATGGCCTCATGTTTCCAGGTAAGACCTCCGTTAACATGGGTGGTCAGAATCAGGTAATCACCTTCAAGTCGATTGAGGTTAATTCAAGCGTAACTCCGAGCTCGCTAGCAACTAAAGCCGGTGTCAAGAAGATGGTCGCTCCCGAATAGATCCGTAATTTGGTCTTATGCAAAACGGGGTCCGATGGTGTAACCATCGGACCCCGTTTTCATTTTATCTCATTTACCTGACGCTCTAGCCATCCATCAACGCGTCCGTCAAGCCTTGTTTCTTCTGGTAAGGACGATACTCTTCTTC
>DKOG01000115.1 GCA_002469915.1 Bacteroidetes bacterium UBA7368 | reverse complement strand
TAGAAATACAGCCAAACGACGTGTTGAGCGCGTGGACCGATAGATTCTCGCGGGGTCATCCATGTACTTTCTGGACAACCGGTGACCGATGCGAACGAGAACAAACGCCAACAAAATGATTGCTAGCGAAAGCAACGCGTTTACAGCGAGTTCATTTTGAAAGAGTTCTTGCATTGATTCTACTGTGAATACTGCAATCTAAGAAAGAAAGGAATGGGGTAGCGACCTGGAGCATGGATCAATCGTGAGGTTTTCCCTGTATGATCCGTCAGGTGAATTTGACGCCCAGTATTACGAAATCAACGTGCTGGTCGATCATCTAGGTATACTGACTATAATTAATTTCTTCTCACGATGATGGCACGTATTTCATTGCTTCCTTTACTATTTGCACTTCTGGTCAGCTCTTTTGCTGATGAACCTGCCATTAGAGTAGACGACGAATGTAAGTTTTCGGCCGATATTCCTGTCGTCGAGGATTATCTCAGGCTAATCACATTTTCTGATCCGTACAAAGGGAATTTTGATGCTGGCGTAACGGTAATCGAGTACTTTGACCCCAATTGCCCTCATTGCAAAACCCTTCATCCCATTATGAATGAGGTCATTGCAGATCAAGGCGAAGACGCCCGGTTCTTTATGATACCCTTCGTGTTGTGGCAGTATTCGGTACCTCAAGCCGAGGCGCTTTTCGTAGCTGGACAGGACGGTAAGTATTTCGAAATGTTGGATGCCCAGTATGAGCGTCAGAAACCAGGTGGGCTCACCTTCGACGAGTTAGTACAAATTGCCGTGGAAATCGGCCTAGATAAGGACGTTTTCAAAAGTCGGATGGAAAAAGGGTTGAACCAGCGAATGATTATGGCTAGACGCCAGGAAATTTCGGAGTTGGGTATCAGAGGTACGCCGAGTGTGATGATAAACGGCAAATTCGTTGCAAGTGATTCTAAATCCACGGCGTGTATCACAGAGCTAATAGAGAGAGAAGTAGCTGCGCTAGAGCAGGGATAATCAGTGGTCTGTGGACAACTTCTACTGGCTCTGGGGTGATTTTGGGTGTGACTGATTTGTAGTTTGGCGAAACCGCCTGCGCAAGCAAAGATCTATGCGGTTGCAACCACACCTTTTCGTGTGGAAGCTGGTCATTCGTTGCACTCTACACCGACCCCCCACATCTCGATGTCCATCGAAAACGTTGCTACGTCCGTTGCGCTCCAGTCCATTAACACGATTCGATTTTTGGCAGTAGATGCTGTCCAAAAAGCAAATTCCGGACATCCGGGTATGCCCATGGGCGCCGCCCCAATGGCCTACGCTACGTGGCAGAATCACCTGAACTTGGATCCTAAGGCCCCAGATTGGCCCAATAGGGATCGCTTTGTGCTTTCTGCTGGACATGGGTCCATGTTGATTTATAGCCTACTGCATTTGACAGGCTTTGATCTGACACTGGATGACTTAAAGGATTTTCGTCAGATTGGAAGCAAAACACCAGGACACCCGGAAAACTTCCATACTACCGGTATCGAGACGACGACGGGTCCTTTGGGCCAGGGATTTGCGAACGGGGTAGGAATGGCTATTGCCGAAGCTATGCTGGCTGCGCAATTCAATCGCCCCAGCTTCGATGTCGTTGACCATTATACCTTTGCTATCGCTGGTGATGGTGATTTGATGGAAGGGATATCTCACGAAGCAGGATCATTGGCTGGACACCTGAAATTAGGCAAGCTGATCTATCTCTATGACGATAATGAGATCACGATTGACGGATCTACTAGCTTAGCCTTTACCGAAGACGTTACGGGTCGTTTTGAAGCCTATGGTTGGCAGGTGCTGTCTGTGGAAGATGGAAATGATCACGCGGCAATTGATACCGCGATTCGCGAAGCTAAGGCTGAGACGAACCGCCCCACACTTATTCGTGTCCATTCTATTATTGGATACGGAAGTCCAAATAAGGCCGGTACTTCTTCCTCACACGGATCGCCTCTGGGAGCAGATGAAATTAGTCTGACTAAAGATGCTTTGGGATGGCCACACGAGCCCACTTTCCTTGTTCCGGACGTAGTACGCGTTCATATGGGAAGCATCGCCACGCGCGGGGAGGCTGCACGTAAAGAATGGGAAGCCCTGATGTCACGGTATGCTGAGGCTCATCCAGAGCTGGCTAAACAGTGGATACAATGGCACAGCAAGACATTACCAGAGAACTTGGTGGATCTTCTTCCGCAGTTTGAAGCGGGATCAAAGCTAGCGACCCGAGCTGCAAGTGGAAAGGTGTTGGGTGCCCTTGATGACGCTCTTCCATTTTTGGTTGGGGGCTCTGCTGACCTTGCGGGGTCTAACTTAACGGCCATCAAAGGACGGATCGGATTTCAGGCCGATACACCACAAGGACGTAATTTCTTTTTCGGAGTACGTGAGCATGCCATGGCGTCCATATGTAATGGGATGAATTTGCATGGTGGACTTCGGACGTTCAACGGCACGTTCTTGGTTTTTAGTGACTATATGCGACCCGCCATCCGACTTAGCGCATTAATGGAACAGGGTGTCATTTACGTATTGACCCATGATTCGATTGGTCTAGGAGAAGATGGGCCGACCCACCAGCCGGTAGAGCATTTTATGGCGCTGCGGGCCATTCCTAACAGTTTGTTCTTTCGCCCTTGTGATGGTCCGGAAACGGCCGCTGCCTGGGTCCTAGCACTCGAGCATGATAGCACTCCAAGTATGTTAGCCCTTTCGAGACAAGGTTTGCCGACAATTAATCCGGATACGGCTACAGTCTTGGATAGGGTACGCAAAGGTGCCTATGTGATAAAAGAACCAAAAGGCGCTCCAGATGCTCTTATTATGGCAACCGGTAGCGAAGTGGAACTAGCTATTAAGGCTGCCGATATTTTGGAATCCGAGGGAGTCCATGCCCGTGTAGTATCTATGCCATCTTGGGAATTGTTTGAATCACAAAATGCGGACTACAAAGAAAGCGTACTTCCATCATCTGTACATGCTCGCGTTTCTGTGGAAGCAGGTATTACGATGGGTTGGGAGCGGTACGTGGGTCTTAAAGGCCGTTCCATTGGTATCAATACATTCGGTGCCTCCGGCCCAGCCAGTGAGCTATTTGAGCATTTTGGATTCACTCCAGAACACGTTGCTCAAACCGTTCGGGAAACGATCGGCTAGCATTGTTGGACTTCGTTCAACCGAAAGCGTCCACCGATAGAATGAATATTTTTGAGCCAAACGAGAATGCTAAAGAAGAATGGCTCCGCCTGATTGGAGCTTCTGGGCACCAAGAAGCCTTGGCAGTTGAATGGAATCCAGACACGCTAAAAAAGATTGGAATGGGTGTTTTATCGCTTGGAAGCAAGACGCAGTGTTTGCCAGCAGCTATGCAGCAGGTTGCCGATGTGGAGGCTCGTCTGAGTCAACTTCGCAACGATCTTGGGATTTCTAGAAATGCACCTGCAGACGTGCTTCCACGTGTTTTGGTGGTTACGGAAGTTGAGGGAAGGTTACTGGCGCCTGGGCGATGGATTCCTGACCTGCTTGACCGGGCCGCCTGCTTCGATCCCGTTCATGCAAGTTCGCGCGAAAGTTTCTGGTTGTCTGAACGGGATCTTGCGGCGGCCCGCCTAGATCATCTCATAGTACTTCGGGGCAAAAGGCCGACATTGAAGGAAGTCAGCTTTCATGAAAGTCAGATTCCAGATAAGTGGGTATCGAGTGGTCCAAGTGTCTTTGACGCAATTTTCGAGACAGCATCCCTTATTTTTGGGTATCCTTCTTCCCCATAACGAACTAATCATCTGATATTTGTCATGCCGCACTCCACCTATTTGATTCTGCACCTCACAGGTCTACTCTTTCTGGCTCTCGCGATTGGAGGGTTAGTGACCTCTAAGACAAGTGACAACGCCAAGACGCTCAAGATCCTGCATGGAGTAGGCTTGTTTTTGCTGCTTCTAGGAGGTTTTGGGATGTTAGCTCGCCTTTCAATCGGTTGGCCATTTCCCGTTTGGATATTTGTGAAGCTCTTTACCTGGTTTGTTCTGGGTGCTTTCCCCGCTTATCAGGGAAAACTCAAAGGGAATAGCGACCTCATCTTTGCCATTATTTTGATTCTTACCTCCATCGTGATGGGAGTTATCAAGCCGTTTTAGACGCTATGTCTTCTATCGAAGGACTAAAGTACCCGATTGGGCGTTTTTCGAATGTGGTTCTCAGTTCATCTGAACAGCGGCTTGCGTTCATAGAAACCATTGAGGCATGTCCGAGCAATCTAAGGGCCAGTGCTAGAAGCTTATCGGACGTCCAGTTGGATTCGTGCTATCGGGAGGATGGATGGACGGTGCGTCAGCTGATACATCACATGTTCGATAGTCACGCAAATGCGTACATCCGATTTCGGTTGGCTCTTACGGAGCATGAGCCTAAAATCACTGCGTACAATGAGGCGGCGTGGGCTGAATTGGAAGACTCGTTCAGCGTGCCCGTATCCGTTTCTCTTGACTTGTTAGACGGATTGCATGTCCGCTGGGTCGCTACGTTACGCAGCATGTCTTCTGAGGACTTCGCCAGAAACTTGGATCATCCAGAAATAGGATTGGTCGATCTGGATACCATGTTACAGCTTTATGCTTGGCACGGTTTGCATCATGTGGCCCACATTACGTCTCTGAAGGAGCGAATGGGTTGGTAAACCCTTTCGCGGGCGAGGATTAGTGCTGATAGGTCAGTTTCAGCGTATATCTTCGCGGTGCCCCTAGTAGTGCGGGTCGTTCGACGAAGTGATACTCAAGTGCATTATTGACGATTACGTTCACCACGAATGGACCGCGTGTAAATGAGGTACGCATATCGAGTACTTTCGTGTCCACCATTAGCTCGGCGTCTGGCACGAACCTGGCGAAGTCTGTTTCAACACGTCCGGGTCGACTGGCAAATCGGTAATCGAGTCCAGCGCTGAAGGGTCCCCAAACGTGTGAATCGAGAGACGTGACCACTTGATGCCGAGACCTGAAGGGAAGTTCTTCTTCGGTTTGATCCTCACGGCTACCTAAAAAGGTGTATCCAACGGAAAGGGCGGTCTGTTCTGATGCATTTTTCCATTCTAACTGGAATTCAGTTCCCACGATTCGGGCACTAGGGAGGTTGACGAACTGGAAGGCTTGTTCTGAAACAACGAGTCGCGGTTCGATAAAGCCATCGTAGGTATTCCAAAAGGCAGAGGCATCCCAGCTGAATGTCCCTTGGACTAGCGAGCTTCTCAGCGATGTGGATCCTCTGATCCCGACTTCGATACTCTGACTACGCTCGGGCTTCAATTCTAGATTTCGAATGATAGGCAGGAAGTCCCTGTTGTCTGTAAAGCGCTCTGCAAATGAAGGAACGCGAAAACCGTGCCCCCATGCCAGGCGAAGAACTTGCCTAGGCATCCAGGTATATGCCAAGCTTAATTTCGGGCTAAGGCGAGATTCCGCATTGGATTGATCTATCCGGTAGTGGTCGAATCGAAGTCCGGCGACTACTTGGAGGTTTTCACTTAACTCCTCTTCGAGGTGCGTGAAGACAGCAACTTCGGGTTGACCACCCAACTCATCGCCATCGGTAGTTACAAAAAATGAGCTTCTGGTTGTATTTGCATCTCGAGACGCGCCAAAAACCATGCGAGTGGATGATCGAGGTATCCAATTTAGAAGACCTTCTGCTCCGTATCTGAATCCGAGGGTGCCTTCAGAAAGCGATTTCGGTTTGCCTGAGATATTGGAGATAGGCTGTACAAATAACCCGAAAACCCGCCCTTTTATCTCATAAAACCACTTAGTACCCACGAAATGGGTAAAAACGGGCAAGAAACTGAGTTGTTTAACAAAGTTATCGGATGCTCCATTTGGATTTGAATCGTCTAAAGGGGCAGGTCCGAGAGTAATGCGACCAGGACTGAGTACATCGTTAGCTGAAGCCCAGAATATGAAACTATTTTTTTCTCGGATCATGATTCCGAGTAGGGTCTCCAGTTTATAAGCTGGTTTGGGCTGCCAGCTTAGCTTTGAAAACGCATGAAAGACGTCTCGACCAGACAACTGGCGATATCCAGAATCTCTTCGAAACGAAGCATTAGCCCACCATCCAAACCGAGGAGAGGAACGGCGAGTATGAGACATGGATACGCCCCAGAAAGGACGATATTCGTCTCCATGGGTCCATCCTGATCGCCAGACTTCGTGTCTTACGGGCTCCCAGCTACCAGCAAAAGATGAAACAGTGGTTACTGGCGTATCGGGTAGTTCTCTAGATATGACGTTAATGACGCCGCCGAGCGCACCGCCACCATACAACGCTGAGCCTGGGCCTTTTAGCACTTCTATTCGTTCAATTTCTGTCGCCGGTAATGCTTCGAGGGGCACACCATCTGATTCCGGAGTAAGTAAGGGCATCCCATCTAGCATCAAGAGAACGCGGCTCCCGGTGTTGTACGCAAACCCACTGGACCCCCTGATATTGATTTGGTTGCCCAGAACTTGTACGCCGGAAACAGTGCGCAGGGCATCGTCGAGTACAATGACGTTTCTTCTTCCTAAGTCCTCGGCAGAAAGCACGGACACACTAACGGGCACAGATAGAGCGGGTTGTTCTCGTCTAGACGCGGTCACTACGACCTCATCTGACTCAAGAACCTGTTCCTTGAGAATGAGAGACAACAAAAGAGTTTCGCCCTCGACAAGCCGAACGCTTTGTTGCGTTGAATAGAACCCGATAGCACTCACTTTTAGCACGACGATGCCCGTAATTGTGGTATCAAACTCAAAGGTGCCGTCGGGCAATGATGCCGTGCCTACGCTGGTGCCAACAATGACGATATTGGCTCCAGGCAACGGACTGCCCTGATCGTCACTAACAGTGCCCTTGATGGTTTGCGCCGCAACGGGGTTCAAGCCCAACAGCAGTACCGCTATGAATGCCAGTGTTCTCATAGCTCAGGGGGGAAAACGGGCACGTTATTAAAATCCACTCGAATGTTGATTTCTGTGGACTCGCCCGGAGACACCGAAAAAATACCTGCCGTGTCGGTGTACAGTCCCACCGGTCTCCAGGAGAGGAAGTTGGCCTCGAATTGCTGAGCGATTCCTGAATACACATATAAACCAGATTTGGCCTCTGGAATGATGAACGTGTCGGTTTCTACATTCACGTTCAGGCCATTACTGATTTCCATATCAGCCAGCTGAAGGAAATCAGAAGTGTCTTGTGGAACGAATCGCATGGCGACAAAACGGAGATCTTGGAGCGAGTCTGCCGCTGGCCAGGTACCCAAATATTCGATGGTACCCCTGATACTACCCGTCCCAGCCTCTCCGGGCGGCTCTAGCCCATTATCGCAGGACATGAGGAGCAGACATAGCGCTATGTAGAGCCCATTTCGTTTCATCTTAGGCATAGTACTACAGCTTAACGCGTCGTTCAAGTTTACTTCGTTTGGAGCAGGCTCAAACCGGACGTATATTTGGCGCCCTTTGAACGCCTATCGCAATAGACGTTTAAAAAGATTCAATGTTGTACCCGCAAGCCCTGTAAGGCCCTATGAAGCTCACGAAATTTGAGTACGAATATCCCAAAAATCTGATCGCGAAATATCCGGTCGAACCTCGGGACTCTTCCCGACTTATGGTTCTAAACCGCGCCGATCAAACGATTGAACACCGCAAGTTCTCCGATCTGCCTGATTATTACACGAAAGGCGACGTGATGTTGGTGAACAATACGAAAGTATTTCCAGCACGTCTGTTCGGGAATAAGGAAAAGACCGGCGCGAGAATTGAAGTCTTTCTTCTGCGTGAGTTGAATCCAGAAAGCCGGTTATGGGATGTCATCGTTGATCCTGCTCGCAAGATTCGGATCGGTAATAAGCTGTATTTCGAAAATGGGCTGATTGCAGAAGTAATCGACAACACTACTTCTCGAGGTCGCACTATTCGTTTTGTGTTTGACGGAACGAATGATGAGCTCTATGCCAAAATCGATGAGATCGGCGAAACGCCAATTCCCCCATACCTTAAAAGGAATGTAGAGCCGGAAGATCGGGATAGATACCAGACCTTTTTTGCTTCAGAACGTGGCGCTGTCGCGGCTCCTACAGCTGGATTGCATTTTACCCCGGGTCTCGTAGATAACCTTACGAAGACGGGCGTGGACATCATGCCGGTGACCCTGCATGTTGGTCTTGGGACCTTTCGACCCGTTGAAGTAGAGGATCTAACCAAGCATCGGATGGATTCCGAGTTCTACCACGTGACTCCACCTATTGCAGAAAGGTCTAATATTGCGCTTAAATCGCCCGATAACAGCGTGACCGCCGTGGGTACCACCGTGGTTCGTGCCATCGAATCCAGTCTTTCAGCCGCGTATACGCTAAAGGCAAATATTGGCTGGACGGATAAATTTATTTACCCACCGTACGAATTTCACATTACAGAGCGACTGATTACGAATTTCCATATGCCCCGTAGTACCCTGATGATGTTGGTAGCTGCTTTTGCAGGCTATGACTTCATGGTCGAGTCCTACCAAGTGGCTATAAAGGAAAAGTATCGTTTATTTTCGTTTGGTGATGCTATGTTGATCATCTGATCGACACCTTTCTCTAATTGCGTTTGGTTTTATGAGCGAATCCGGTCAAGTTGCTGTCATTATCCCGGCTGCTGGGAGAGGAACGCGACTCGGTGGTCATCGGAAGCAATTCCGAGTACTAGGCGGGAAGTCGGTCTTGGTACAAACGCTGTTGGTGTTCGAGCGGCATTCGGAGGTAGATCATATCGTGGTCGCGACTCCCGAAGAGGCTGTGGGACCATTACGAGAAGAGCTGGCCCGGGTAGGCATTTCAAAACTGCACGATGTTGTTGGCGGTGGAGACACCAGGCAAGAGTCGGTACACCGGGCGCTGATGGCTCTGCCAGAAGCAGTAGACGTCGTACTTGTTCACGATGCAGTACGACCATTTGTCCGGATGTCCCGCGTTTCAGCGGTCGTTCGTTCGGTGCGTCAATCTGGTGCGGGGTCACTCGCCATATCCATTTCTGACACAGTTAGGAAGATGGCTGCCGGGCAAAGTGGGGAAGTTCTGTTTGCGGAAACGGTACCTCGAGAAGAGTTGGTCCGTATGCAGACTCCACAAGGTTTTAGAAGGGATTGGTTAATAGAAGCGCATGACAAGGCTTTTAGAGGTGAAATCCAGGCGACCGACGATGTGGCCCTCGTACAACATACCGGGCATGATGTGGTGTGCGTTCCGGGCTGTCAATACAATATTAAAATCACAACTCCTCAAGATTGGGAGCAAGCTCTCAGGTTTTGGAATTACTGGGCTAGCGTCCTTCAGCACGAGGAACGAGAGCAAATTGTGGGGAAAGAAACCAGATGATTACGCGCATCGGCTTTGGGTATGATGTACATCGATTGGTCGAAGACCGAAAGCTCATCCTGGGCGGCGTGACGGTCCCGTATAAAAAAGGACTGGCAGGACACTCCGATGCAGACGTATTGCTGCATGCAATATCTGATGCACTACTGGGAGCCGCTGCACTGGGAGATATCGGTCATCATTTTCCAGATACGGATCCAGCGTTTAAAGACGCGGACAGTGCACGTCTTTTCAAAGAGGTAGTACGATTAGTAGCAGAAAAAGGCTATTCGGTTGGAAATATTGATTCGACCGTAGCTGCTCAGAGTCCCAAGTTGCAACCGTTTATACCCGAAATGAGGCAAGTCATAGCAGATTTGGCCGGGGTTGATCTAGATGTAGTATCGGTCAAGGCCACAACAACAGAAAAGCTAGGGTTTGTGGGAGTAGGGGAGGGCATTTCGGCTTATGCCGTCTGCACGATTGTGAGCCGAGGCATCTAGGGCAATGGCAGAAATTTTTACCGGCCTCGTAGAGTGGATGTCTGCTCTTTCACCTGTGGCCACATATCTGACTATTTTATCAGTCGCTTACCTTGAAAACGTATTGCCACCCGTACCCGGCGATATGATCGTTGTCTTTGGTGGTTACATGGCCGGACTGGGTGTTTTGAATCCATGGGTGGTGATTGGCCTGGCTACGATCGGAGGGACTCTTGGATTCATGTCTATGTACGCTATCGGGCATCGAGTTGGGCTCGGGTTGTTGGATCCAGATCGCTACAAATGGCTCCCGAAACGTCGTATCCTTAAAGCTCGAACCTACTTGCAGCGTTGGGGATATTCACTCATTGCGGCAAATAGGTTTTTGAGCGGATTGCGATCGGTAATTTCTTTAACGGTGGGGATGGCACACATGTCCATAACGCGAACGACCGTGTGGTCTTTTGCAAGTGCGTTGGTCTGGACAACATTATTGACATGGGCCGGAGTATTCGTTGGAGAGAATTGGACAGTCGTTGGAGGGTATTTACGGACGTATGGAGTTGTTGTAACAGTCATAATCGTCCTTTTTGTTCTTCTTAGGCTGTTTTTGTACTGGAAAAAGAGAGAATTACCGATAGAGTCGAAATGATCGGTTTCACGGATCCTTTACGACCTATGTAGTTGACTCTGCTTGGAGACCTCAGTAACTTTGGTGTCTGCCCAAAAAGTTGGGTCAAAGTCGCTGGCATAGCTCAGTTGGTAGAGCAGCTGATTTGTAATCAG
>DKOG01000213.1 GCA_002469915.1 Bacteroidetes bacterium UBA7368 | reverse complement strand
CTATTGGTAACGGACATCCGCTCGGAGTGGTCGTGACTACTCGAGCCATCGCAGATGCTTTTGATAACGGCATGGAGTACTTCAACACATTTGGCGGTAATCCAGCTTCGTGCGCCGTGGGCCTCGCCGTGCTCAACGAAGTTCGCGATCAACATCTTCAGCAGAATGCGCTCGAAGTAGGGACTCATTTACTGAGTGGGCTCGCGAAGCTCGCCCAACGTCATGCCATAATCGGGGACGTTAGAGGCGTGGGGCTGTTCATCGGATTGGAATTAGTTCGAAATCATGAAGACCTCGAGCCGGCTGATGTGGAGGCATCCTACGTCGCTAATCGGATGCGGGATAAAGGTATACTTATCTCAACCGATGGTCCCTTGCACAACGTTTTAAAGATCAAGCCACCCATGGTGTTCACCCGAGAGGATGCAGATTTTCTGACCCAAACGTTAGACGCCGTTCTGTGCCAGGACTATGTCACGGCGCGACTTCGAAAGTAAGACCAGAATGTGAATCTGATAGGTACTCAGCGCACGGTTCTGGGTGTTCGGTTCTCCGAAATCAATCCTTCCAGTTCCATAATTTTCAAGGCATTGGTAGTCGGACTAGGACCTGGGTGTAGCTTGTAATCAAAATGCATTTCCCGACCCTCGATGTGCTCCCTGAAATGATAGTTGGTGACTCCAGCCATCTCATCGGCCAACTTTGTCAAATCAAGATCATGGGTTGAAACCATTCCCGAGCCATTCAGAGCAGACATCTGATGCAACAGTTCACGACTCCCAATGAGTCGCTCCCGGTTATTGGTCCCTCTAAACACTTCATCGATGAAGTACAGTAGCGGAAAGGAAGATCCGGCTTCCAGTTCAGATAGCATCTTTTTCAATCGACGTACTTCTGCATAGAAAAAAGAAATCCCATCGTTCACCGAATCGGCAACGCGAATACAGGTGTACAACCTTAACGGAATGACCTGCATAGCCCTAGCATGAACAGGGCCTCCCGAGTTAGCAAGCGCCAGGTTGATGCCAACTGTCCGAAGAAAAGTGCTTTTTCCGGACATATTAGAACCCGTGACAAGATCCAAATGCTGTAGTCCATCAATTTTGAAGTCATTGACTACACACTCCTCGCGCGCCAGAAGCGGGTGCCCCATTTCTACGCAAGAGAGCATCCCTGAATGTGTGTCGCTCTTCACAAACTGTGGAAACGTATAGTCTGGATTAAGCCCAGCGAAGGTCGCCAATGAGCTCCCAGCCTCAAGTACTTGCAGGGCCTCAAGCCACTCGGGAAGAATATTGGCTAGGTCCGATTTAGTCCGCTCCAATAAGTATGCAAAAAGAAGCTCCCAGGGCATGATTAGGTTGGCAACAATTCGAAACACGTCGTTTCGTTGAGCGCTAGCAGCCATAGCCAACCGCATTACTCGCTTCGCAAACCTCGAAGGCAAGGCACCTCGTTTTTTTAACGGTGCTGCGACCTCTGCTAAGGTTGAGTCCCTTCTAAATTGAAACGACTCGATCAGCCCAAACACCGGCATTACGATTTCAAACTGCTCGTAGAGATGCTCTGCTTCATCAAACAAGTGTGCGTACAGTCGAAAATTGACCAGGTAGAAAATGATATACGCTCCCAATGAATAGGTCCACCAACCCAGTTCAATAACGGAAATCAATTTCAATGTGAGGAGAAGCGGCGTAAGCACAGCCAGCACACTCAGCATGACCAACACCATCTTGAAGCGGCCATCAGTCTTGTGTGCACGCAACCAATCGAGAAGTACCTGACCCCGAAACTGCCCTCCTTCAGCAGGCAGTACCAACGAGGTGAGTAATGATACCCTATCCCTAAAGCCCGTCAGTGGAATCAAATCACCAATGAGTCGCTGCCTCCACAACGTTGCTTCCGGATCTGGTTCCATCTGAACAAGCCACTGGTGCAACCTCTCACTTCCTTCCCTAGAAAATGCGGTATCGATCAAATGATGAAGAGACTTTGCTCCATACAAGTCAAGATCAGCCTCAAACGGATGATCTAAGTCCGCTTCATCAGCACCTGAATAGGGTAGGTCCTTCCAGCTTCGACGTAACCGGGCCAAATGACGTGACTTAATGGTCACGTACACTTTTCGACGCCGAATACCACGTGCAATTCTAGAATGGACCATCATCACGATGATAAATACACTCGAAATGAGGAAACCCAGGGTCCATGCTACGTCCGAGCGGCCCACTTCCGAGGCCCAAACCACAGAAATAACACCTACAAGGAAGATACCCATACGTGCCCGCGACATGCGCAAACTGGTCTTTTCCAGTCTGCGGATGTCGCGGGAAAGTCTGTCGACAAAACGCGTAAGATGTATTTCAATTGGGATAGCCGTCACGATCCAACTCCCGAAAACGGCACGCCGGGTAGCGCTAAATTTGAAATGGTCTCAGCATCGGTGCCGAGGGCTGGCTCTCGATCTGGTACTGCAGACCAAGTAGCCACCGAAACAAGGGTATTCATACTCAGCTAAAAACTGGAGGTTCTGGCGAGTAGTTCTTGGGTGCCCTTACTACTGGCGCGCATTACGCACTAATCGAGTAGCGACCATGGCCGCCACACCACTTATGATTCCAAACAGAGCCGATAAACCCCAAAGCACATCTGGTCCAAACCGGGTAAGAAGAACCCCCATCAGCCCAGCCCCCACAAACAGACCTAAAGCAAAGGAAAGTACCCCTAGTCGTGATTGTGACGGTGTAACATTTTGCCATCCGAGATACGTGCCTTGTAGAATAGATACTGCGATGAAGACCCAAAAATTCCCCACAATAGGTAGATAGAGAAACGCTGAGGCGAAGAGGCCACCGAGTGCCGTCGTTACAACCCATTGACGATTATCCATACATGAACCTCATTTATTCTGTAAACGCGGCGTCGAACGCGCGGCCCGATCCCTGGAAATCGACTGCACGAACAAATTCACATGCTTCTTCGGCACCGTGCTCACGATCCATTCCAATGTCTTCCCATTCCACAGAAAGGGGACCCGTGTAACCAACTCTATTCAGTGCTCGAATAATTTCCTCAAAATCAATGCTTCCCCGCCCTAAAGAGCGAAAGTCCCACTGCCTGCGCAAATCGCCGAACTCGGTGTGTCCCCCAAAAACACCTGCTTCTGTTGCAGTAGGCGACCACCAGACATCTTTCATATGAGCATGAAAAATGCGATCCCCAAATTTGAGAATGAAGGCTACATAATCCACACCCTGATAACCAAAGTGGCTAGGGTCATAATTAAACCCGAAGGATTTGCGTCTTCCGATAGCATCGAGCGCCCGTTCGGCTGAAGCAATATCAAAGGCAATTTCTGCAGGATGTACCTCAAGGGCAAATCGTACGCCTACTTCATCAAATACATCCAAAATAGGATTCCAACGATCTGCAAAGTCGTCAAACCCGTCATCGATCATCTTCGTAGGCAAGGGGGGAAACCCATATAACAAGTGCCAAATGGAGCTGCCCGTGAAGCCATTTACCACATCAACTCCCAGTTTTGCGGCAGCCCGAGCCGTATCCATAATTTCCGAGGCTGCACGCGTTCGGACACCTTCTGGATCACCATCGCCCCACACGTGCTCTGGAAGAATGCTTTTGTGCCGCTCATCAATCAGATCGCATACCGCCTGACTCACAAGATGAGTACTGATGGCATGTACCTTGAGCCCATGCCGAGCCAGTAGATCGTGCCTACCTTGGCAGTAGGCTGGGTCTGAAAGGGCCTTCTGAACGTCAAAATGATCTCCCCAGCATGCTAACTCCAAGCCATCATAGCCCCAAGAAGCGGCCTTTGCAGCTAAAACATCGAGAGAAAGGTCGGCCCATTGGCCGGTAAAAAGAGTTACGGGTCTAGACATAGTGTCGGTTCGTCTTGCGTTTTCTATTGAGGTGGAGTGTAGGAAGCATCTACCCAAGCTCGATTCGTGCTGGATTTGAGTGCCGTATGGATAAAGTGCACACCGCGCGCACCATCCTGTACGCTAGGATGATCGCCATGTTGGCGAGTCGCCATGGCCTCGTATGCCGCCAAGTAAATGTTAGCAAAGGCTTCAATGAATGCTTCGGGATGCCCGGCTGGAATGCGACTCGCCCTAGAAGCGGCTTCTCCCAAATAGTCGTTTCCTCTTTTGAATATCTGCTCGGGCGCGTCGGGATAACGTACATGCAGCCAGTTGGGATGCTCTTGCTTCCATTCCAAGGAAGCCTTCGTACCGTAGACCCGAATGGTAAGATTATTTTCTTCTCCGATACTAATCTGAGAGCAGTACAGAATGCCACGTGCGCCTCCCTTGTATCGAATCAAAACGGAGGCATCATCTTCAAGCGCTCGCCCCTCGACCATCGTCCCTAAGTCCGCCATCATTTCGTCCATTTCTAGACCAGTGATGTAGTGCACCAGGTTCTCGCAATGGGTCCCAATATCGCCCAATGCTGAGGAAACGCCAGCTCGAGCCGGATCAGATCGCCAAGACGCTTGTTTTTGGCCTGTAGACTCCAACAAGGTCGATAGCCAACCTTGTGGGTATTCTACCACGACTTTTCGGACGGTACCCAATTTGCCCTCGGATATCATACCTCGCGCCTGCTTGACCATCGGGTATCCGGTATAATTGTGCGTCAATGCAAAGATCCTACCCGTTTCTGATACCGTGCGGCACAAATCTTCAGACTCTTCGACTGTAAGGGTCATCGGCTTATCGCAGACCACGTCAAAACCGGCCAGGAGTGCCGCTTTCGCTACGGGGTGGTGTAGGAAATTGGGTGTCACGATGGATACAAAATCGATCCTGTTCTCGGTTCGAGCTGCTTCTGAGTCCAACATTTCCTGCCATGAGCCGTACACTCGACTTGGATCTAAAAACAGTTCTTTCCCCGTTGCAGCAGAGTTGTCGGGTGAGGATGAAAAGGCGCCGGCTACGAGTTCTGCCTTGCCGTCCATTCCAGCGGCTATTCGGTGAACGGCACCAATAAAGGCTCCTTGACCACCACCAACCATCGCGTATCTAAGCTTTCTATTCATGTGGGTACATACAAGAATTAATGTTGCTATAACTTAAGGGAGAACCCATCAACGTACCTTTGCTTTTCAAGGCACATCGAATCAACTCAAACGGACGTAACGTCACATCATGGCGAGTAAATATGTAGGAAGAGATCGGCCTCTCATTCTCATCGTAGATGATGAAGAAGACCTCCTCGACTTGGTTCAGTATAACCTCAATAAGGAAAACTTTGACACTGTTCTTGCCTCAGACGGAATAGAAGGGCTAGAAAAGGCGAAAAAAGTCGTTCCAGACCTGATCGTTCTCGACATTATGATGCCCAGAATGGATGGCATCGAAACATGTCGTCACTTGAGAGAGCACGCTGTACTCAGAACAATTCCTATTCTGATGCTCACCGCCAAAAGTGAAGAGGCCGATCACGTTTCGGGTCTCGAATCAGGAGCCGATATTTATTTAACCAAACCAATTTCTATTCCTGTCTTTGTCTCTCAGGTAAAGGCACTGCTTAGGGGTGCAACTCGTTTTGACACCCCAACTAATGTACTTGTATCGGGAACGCTCAAAATTGACCGCGATCGATATGAGGTCATCCGAGGGACTGAAAAACAGTCCATTCGGTTGGCACGCAAGGAGTTTGACCTACTTTACTTTCTTGCAACCCATCCCGGTAAAGTCTTCTCTCGCCAAGACCTTCTAGATCGTGTATGGGGTCTGGATGTCTACGTGGTGGACCGCACGGTGGATGTACATGTCCGCAAGATTCGAGAAAAGGTCGGGGAGCAGTACATTGAGACGATCAAAGGTGTAGGCTATCGCATGCCAGATTTGGGCGCTTAGTCTGACCAACCCGACGTAGTCCGCCCATCAACCAAACTGAATACACGCCTCCCGGTGAACGGTCTCCTTAAACGAATCCTACCCAAAAAATCGAGACGGAAGCCTTTTGTACTGCACAAACTGGCGACTCGAATAGCGGGATACGTAGCCCTTTCAACAAGTGTTGTCATGGTGCTCGTTCAACTGACCCTGACCTCATGGTCATGGACGGCTCTGTTTCTGGTCGTGCTCGTAGCCACTGTTTCAGCGTATCAGGCTACCAAGCATGTCGTGGCTCGCCGACTCAAACTAGCCCGAACGGTTCTTCGACACATTCGAAAACACAAATTCGAAAACCTCGAGATGGCCACGACCAGAAGAGGCGATGAATTGAACGACCTAATCAGACAGGTACATCGAACTGGGCAGGTGGTGGAGAAAGAATTGGAGGAAATGAAAAGGCTGGATAGCTACCGTAGGGACTTCATTGGCAACGTATCACACGAATTAAAAACCCCCATTTTCGCCATTCGTGGATTTGGAGAAACCCTTCTTGGAGGGGCATTAGAGGACGAAGAAGTCAGTCAAAAATTTGTCCAAAAGATTGTGCGTAACGCAGACCGCCTTGGCACGTTGGCCGAGGATCTCTCCGATATTTCCCGTCTTGAAACTGGGCAGCGCACCATGCAGATTCAGCCGATATCCGTTAGGCGACTTGTTGCCGACGTGATCGAATCCGTTGAGTCTCTCGCCAAAAATGCTGATGTGCGCATTTCCACCTCCGTTTCTAAATCACTGCCTCCCGTTCAAGGGGATGCGCTTCAACTACGCCAGGTTTTATCTAACCTCGTAGTTAATGCGATCAAGTATTCGAATGAAGGGGATAAAGTGCGCATCAAAGCTCGAACGCTAAAGAAAAAAAGTATCCGCATCTCTGTGGTGGACACGGGAATAGGCATTGAAAAACAGAATCTTGACCGCCTAACCGAGCGCTTTTTCCGAGTTGATAAAAGTCGTTCTCGATCAGCCGGCGGTACCGGATTGGGACTGTCCATTGTAAAACACATTTTGGCTGCTCACGATCAGGTTTTAAAGGTCGAAAGCAAACCAGGAGTGGGGTCGACATTTAGTTTTGAATTGCCCCTCGCAGATCTCCCTGGTTGAAGAGGTAACAATTCCGGCCAAGAGTCTACCTAAAGCCAATGACCTGACCACGATACTGTGCCTCTACCCTTTGCCTCTTACCTCTCCAGGTTCTCCTAGCATTCTCAGCCGTCTCACGTTATTGAATAGCGAGTTGACTGTTGCTGTGGGAGAAATTGCAGCTGAGCATCAAATTTCTGCCGCCCAGTTCGCTGTATTGCGCGTTTTGATCGAATCTTGGCCGGACCCACTCACGTGTTCAGATATTGGATGCAATTTGCTGGATCGGACTCCAGACGTTACTCGTCTGCTCGACAGATTGGATAAAGCAGGCCTTATTGACCGAAAACGCTGCACGGAAGACCGCCGCGTTACACATGTCCATCTGAGCACCGAGGGCAAATCACGTACGATTGCGGTTGTGGAGCAGGTTAATAGATTTGAGCGACATCTGATCGATCGGCTCAGTACGGAGGAGCAACGTCTTTTAACCCATTTGTTGGACCGTATTCGCTTGTAATCGCGACTCGCAACTTTTAATCTATGCCTCCCCCAGAATCTCGAGGAGACATGTCTAAAATCCATCTGCTGAGCCGACCACAAAAACTGTACGTCATTTGTGCAGCCATCTTTCTTACCGCTCTCGTGGTAGCAGAAGCCACGGCAGGTAAGTTGTTTACGGTAATTCACCTCCCATTCGCACTGAACATTCTGGGAACCTCCTTTACTGAAGTCACCATGACGGCCGGTGTCATCGCCTTTCCTATCACGTTCATCATCACGGACCTGCTGAACGAGTATTTCGGAAAGCCGGGGATCCGATTCGTGACCTACATCGGCATGGCGATGATCATGTTTGAGTTTGGACTCATCCAGGTCGCTATGGCCGTACCCACGTCCTCTATATCACCTGTTCCTGACGCCGCCTTCGACACGGTATTCGGAGCAAGCGGCCGCATCATTATCGGTAGTCTCGTAGCCTATTTCGTTGGCCAGTTAGCCGATATCAGTCTCTTCCACTGGCTTAGAGGACTGACTGATGGAAAGCACCTTTGGTTAAGAGCCACAGGATCCACCTTTGGATCGCAGTTTTTGGATACGTTTATCGTCCTTTTCATCGCTTTCTACGGCCCGATGACCATTCAGACGATCGTTGCCGTTACGCTTTTCAACTACGCCTACAAATTTATCGTAGCCATTGTGATCACTCCTCTAATCTACGTCGCTCATTGGTTAATAGACCGATATCTGGGACAGGACGTTGCAGACGAGATGATCCATGCTGCTGAAACGGAAAAATCCATCTTAAAGGGTAATATCTAATGGATTTATGAGCATATCCCGTTGTTGCTTTTTACCTTTCTCAGTCTTTGGGCTAAATGAAACGCAAACGGCCTTTATTTAGTCCGTCGGCAGATGAATCTGTCGGCTGTGCTGGACCCCCTTCTCGAACCTATCATTCGCATGCGTCAAAGATATTTCATGTTGATTCTGGCTGCGTTTAGCTTGCCAATCGCAGCATTCGCTCAGCCAGTCACCCAACCGTTCACGTTCAGCCCCATTGAGCATAATTTTCCTTTGGTTCGCCATGGAAGCACCTCTTGGGGAGACATCGATGGTGATGGTGATCTAGATCTTTTCCTAAGCGGCGAGTCAGAAACGGGAATTGTATCCGCGATTTTTCGCAATGACGGATTTGATGGAAACGGTAAAGCCCTATTTACGGAAGTCTCCGCTGTATTAGACCGAGTAGCCTTTTCGGCTTCCTCTTGGGGAGATGCCGACGGAGATGGTGATCTCGACCTGGTGGTTATGGGAAGTCGAACTATTTCATATCCGTATGATCCAGTTACGTCGATGTACAGAAATGACGGAGCCACCTTTGTTTCAGTTTCAGCTGACCTTCCCCGTTTGCACAGTGGTTCGGTTTCGTGGGGAGACTTAGATAACGATGGAGACCTAGATCTTCTTTTGACGGGTACGGACGAAAA
>DKOG01000242.1 GCA_002469915.1 Bacteroidetes bacterium UBA7368 | reverse complement strand
ACTGGGAACTACCCCAATCCCTTCAGAAACCGGACCACGATTGAAATTGAGCTTGATCGGTCGCAGCATATTCGCCTGGAGATTTTCGACCTCCAAGGCAGAAACCTGACCACTCTTTCCAACCGCATGGTTTCAGCGGGCACACACCGCATTTCTTTTGCTGCCGAAAATCTCCCTTCCGGCAGCTACTTTGCTAGGTTAACAAGCCGGTCTGGATCTCAAACTCACAAATTAAGCGTAATTCGCTGAGTAGCCGATTCCGTGCCGGTTACTCAGCTCAAATGGGGCAAAACCGGTGTGTCGTCCTATGTCTTAGGCTTCCACTGGGGTGGCCTTTAAGACAGAGTCTCCGGGGAATTGCTGAATATGATCTTTCTGCACCTTCTTACCCGAACCTGCCGCATGAGGAGCTGCTTCGTGGATATAGAAATCACCATTCGATAGTGAATCATTGTAGGTTCTGGCTGCTGCAGCGGCAGTAGCCATACTTGAATCCGCATTCGTCCTCAATCCAGCGATTTCTTGCTCGATTCTGAGTTCGAGTAGATCGAATGCATGCTCAAAAAAGGCACGGTCATGCGCCAAGGCCGGATCATTATTCTGAATTTGAAGATCTACTCGTGAAAGAATGGATACCATGGCAAAAATGTACGTGGCACTATCTGCGAGTCGCGCTTGCGGTGCTTGCCGTACAACAATCTGCTCAGCATGCCATTTTGAGGCCATTTTGAACATATGGGTATGCTGCTGAATCAGACGAGCTAGTCGATCGGCATGACCTACCAATTCTGAACTTTTGGGTTCAATGCTAGGCGCCTTCTTTTTAATACCCAGAAAGAGCTCTGTGGCCAGCGGAATGGCTCGTGCCATTACTTTGGGATTGACCATCCCCGAAAGAATGCGACTCAGGTTAGCTCCTAAGGATTCATCCGAATCCCAGGTAAGACGTTGCTGAATGCCCAACATCTGCTCAGCTAGCTGCTTACCACCGTACCCAAATATGAACGGCTGCATCACTTCGTTGGAGCCTTCGACAATGCGATGAATCCGGTTGTCTCGCCAAATCCTATCGATCTCATTTTCAGTAACGTATCCTTCACCGCCCATGATTTCGAGCGCGTCGTCTATGATTTCCCAACCAAGCTGAGAGCAAAAGACTTTAGTTATCGCAGTCTCGACCATAATATCGGAATCTCCCCGATCCAACATGCCCGTCATCAGGTAGAGCATGGAATCCATGGCGTAGCTAAAAGCGTGCATACGCGCGACGCGCTGTTGTACCAATTCAAAATCGGCTGGCGGACGATCGAACTGATATCGAGTCTGAACCCATTTCGTAGCTTGATCTGTAGCTCTTTTGGCGGCTCCTGCAATTCCTGCAGATAACGTGCAGCGTCCAAAGTTCAGACAGGTAAGAGCGACGTGAAGTCCCCTACCCTCTTCGTGAAGCAAGTTTTCGCGAGGCACACGGACGTTGTTGAAGCGAATTCGCCCCTGCCAGGTCCCTCTAATGCCCACTTTAGAGCGGTTTTTTTCAAAAACATCTACTCCTTCCATATCAGGCGTCAAAATGAGCGCTGACACCTTTTTACGACCACCCACCATCTGATTCGCCATCACAGTGAACATCCCACTGAGCGCTCCCGATGTACTCCACTTCTTCTCACCATTCAATATATAGTGCGATCCATCCTCACTAAGTTCACAGCGGGTCTCCTGCCCAGCTGCATCGGATCCGACATTGGGCTCCGAGAGACAAAATGCAGACAAGTACTTCCGTGCTACGCCTGGTAGGAAGGTCTGCTTCTGCTTGTCACTACCAAATAGCATGATAGCCTTACAGCCAATGGATTGGTGAGCAGACACCATAACGGAAGTTGAACCACAATAGGCCCCAATCATCGACAAGACTCTGTTATAGCTCGTGATGCCGAGCCCCAGCCCTTCGTACTCCACAGGTACCGTCATCCCCATGACACCCATGTCAAACAGACGCTGTATAACCCATTCCGGGATGTACTCCTTCTGATCAATCTCTATGGAAGGGTGCTCATTCTTGAGGTAGGTCTCTAACTCAAGCAATAGCGCATCACAGCGCTGTTTCTCCTCAGATGAAACATTCGGATATGGAAATACTAAGTCACTTCTGAAATTTCCCCAAAACAGATTCTTGGCGAACCCCATTTGCTTTGGTTCTGGACCCATCATCCGTTCGATATCCGCAATCATTTTGCGGTCTTGGTCAGAAACGTTTTTGAGCTTTAAGTTATCGAGAGCCATGTGCGTACGAATATCCGTTGATGTAAAGAGAAAAATCGGCTAATACACGCACAATACGTCGATAATGACGATAATGACGATAACCTGGCGTGTAAAGCATTGATTCTTCGCTGCTAGGTGAACAGTGTTAACCTACTTATGTACCCCAGCGTTCCTGAGTAGTATATTCCAGAACCAAATTTTCACATGACCACAGATTTAAACCGTGTGCCAGTGACGTTTTCCGAGCGCCTATCTACCCTCCGATCCTCCAAACAGTCCGTGCTGTGCGTTGGATTAGATCCTGACCCATCCCGTTTGCCAAGTCACCTTCTTTCGGCACATCCACTACCCGCCGCGGTAGAGTTTTTCTGCCGTGAGATTGTTGAAAGCACGTCGGACCAAGCGGTCGCCTTCAAAATGAACTTTGCCTTTTTTGAGGCCTTGGGAGATTCGGGACTTCAAGTCTTGCGATCTGTCCTGAATGGTATCCCCTCCGACGTTCTAACAATTGCAGATGCCAAAAGAGGTGACATTGGAAATTCAGCAGGGTTTTATGCGCACTCCGTATTTGATGACTTGGGTTTTGATAGTGTAACGGTTAGTCCATACATGGGAGAGGACTCCGTGGCTCCTTTTTTGACCCAAACCGGTACCTGTACCTTCGTCTTAGCTCGAACATCGAATCCCGGTGGAGCTGACTTTCAACTATTAGACGTGGGTGGCGAACCCCTTTACCGAAAAGTGGCAAGAGACGCAGTGTCTTGGTCTACAGACACGCCGGGCACCACAGGACTGGTAGTTGGGGCCACGGACGTTGAAACCATGAGTGATCTGAGACACATGTTGCCAGAGACTCCTTTTCTGATTCCTGGCGTAGGCTCGCAGGGCGGTTCGGCAGCTGATGTCATGCAGGCTTCAGGAAACGGTCCAGTGCTAGTGAACAGTAGTCGAGGCATTATTTACGCCGGGAATGATCAAGACTTTGCCAAAGTAGCGAGAAACGCCGCCATTCAAACCAGAACGGAACTGGGAGCATGATTATTCGAATGGTCCAACTAACCATCCGCCCAGATGCGTTAGACGAATTTAAGGCCCTCTTTGAGAGCATTAAACACAAGATTCGAGCCAGTGAAGGTTGCCATGACCTGGAACTGCTTAGTGATGTACGCTACCCCAATGTGGTTAGTACCCTGAGTAAATGGGAAAGTGAAGCAGCTCTAGAGGCGTACAGACAATCAGAGTTGTTTCGCTCGTCTTGGAAGGCATCAAAGCGGTTGTTTGCTGCGCGGCCTACGGCTTCGAGCCACGTCATAATCAGCGAAACATCATAACCCACCAAACGCGGTAATTCCGACGGCCCGCTCAATAAGACAAATTTATTCCGAATCGGGCGCTTCTACCGGGAGCAGGCAAACCGAGCTGAGGCAATTGAACAGCATTTGTAATGTTGTCAACACCAGCATAAAGCTCTAAGAACATGCCAGAAGAACTAAAGTACCGGTTAGTTGAAAGACGGGACCCCATCACTGTACTCGTCGGTAATCGAACCTGACTGTTGTCTTCCGCTAGTCCATATGCAACACCCGTGTATACCAGGCCTGTTTGAACCTTTAGATTGGGAATCAAAGACACTTCTGCATTTAGGGTAATGAGTACTTCGGGTTTCTCGGTTAAATGACGGTTTCCATCCTCATTCAGTGAAATCGGCCTTAGCCACGTGGCGTGACCATCGATAGAAACGTGTTCTCCAATCACGCCAATCCCTGACGCCTCGATGCCGACGGTCCTCGAACCATCCAGATTGATTCGTTTTCTTTTTGTCCGCTCTCCAACTACCACATTCGTTTGATCTATGGTGTCCGTCGTTCTTCGCACAAACGCTACCATATCAAAGGATAGGCGCTCGCCCTGCTTTTGAATCCCGGATTCCGCCATCCAGGTTCGCTCGCTCTTTAGTGCCTCATTTAATTCAAATCGATTCAGCGCTGTACCAAATAGCTCCCGCATAGTCGGAAATCTTGTCTTACTCCCTGCATTGGCCGTAATACTCACGGATTCAGAGATCGGATACGTCCCTTCAAGATTGAATCCCGGTTCAACAAAAGCATCACGCCCCGGTTTATCACCCGTTTCCGGTGTCTGCATAATGTCCAAAGAGGCGCCCACAATCCAGGTGGAGCGTGAAGAAACACCACTTGCTAGTTCACTTCCAACCGAAAGCATTCGCTGACGATACGATTGCTCAGGCCTTACCAACTTTCCTGTTGTCGAAAAATCAGTATCGATTTGGTCATGAGATGCGGTGGAAACAATAGCGAAATTTCGCAGGTCCAAAGATGCCACTCGGCGCTCAGCTACGAAGCGAGCGCCTGCTCCCAAATCGGTATCTCGTTGCTGACTTTCCAATTCGTCGTAAGTGGCCGAAGTGTACTGATCAATACGTTGGCGAAACCGAGTCATCCATCCAGTCGAAAATACCTGAAAGCCGACCAGCTCCCGCGTGGCACTGACTATAGCCATGCTGTTTTGCCAGACTGGATATCGCCAGTACCTAACTCGACTCGTTAGTGGATCCAAGTGTCCTTCAGGCGCGACCCCTTTTTCAGCATCTGCATGGAGAAGCGTAAGACCGATGGATCCTTTTTCGTACTCCCGCTCAAACCTGAAGTATCCAGTAGAAGAGCGACGATCCGTATTTACCCTTACATCGTCCCGCGCATCAAAAGGCACATTCACTTGATTGGGTACGGAATACGCGCTCCTAGATTCATGCGATCCTCCAATCAATATCGATGAACGCTCCCCTCGATGAGCAAACATGCCTCTGCCCAGACGAGATTCAAACGAACCACCCTGAAACGAGACCTCTGCAATTCGAGACCCTTGTCCGAGGCGCCTACTCTGGAGATTGATAACCCCTCCAGAAACGTTGGGCCCATACGCTCCACTGACGGCACCTTGCTCAGAGGACACATCTCCTAACACGGTTGAGGGTACTAGACTCAAATCAATACGATTATCCCACGGAATGTTAAGCGGTGCTCCATCCAGAAAAACAGCTACTTGGCGCTCTCCGACTCCTCGAATGTATACGAGGGTCTCACCGCGGGAGTTCGTCTGGATATGAGCCGAAGGCAACTGCCTTAAGACGCCTGCCACGTCTGGACGGTCTTGAGACGCCAATCTGGCTAAACCAACGCGGTATACTCGGTTGAATTGTTGCTCTTGGCGAGCCTGACCACCTATAACAATTTCAGACAGGTCGTAAGACGCAAGGGAATCTTTTTCTACTTGTGCATCCGCATGAACAGGTAGAAAAATGACCCACACAAGAACCCATATCAACAAGCGGCTCAATGACATAGCACCCTTGAATTCAAATATAATTGATAATATCCAGAACGAAGCATCTCCACAGCTACCTTTTCGGGAGCTTTGATGGCGGAGTGCTACGTTTCCACGCTCTTCCTTTCCAATCATCGAATTAAATGATCGTTCCGTCCGGAATCTGACCGTTTTTCGGAATAACTACGATGCCGTCTCGAATGAAGTATCCATCACCATCGAAATGATCATATCCTGTTTCATTAAGAATCTTGCAGTCCTTCCCAATACTCGCATTTCGGTCAACGATAGTGCGACGAATTTTAGTACCGTCTCCAATACCTGGCTGATCCGGGCCATCCATTAATATTCGATCTGCAGGGTCATGCCAACGGAAGTAATCATTTCCCATGACTACCGTTTCATCCAACTCGACATCATCTCCAATGAAACTGCGAAGACCAATGACCGAGTTCGTAATCCGCGACTTCCCAATAACACTTGCTTCCGCAATGATCGAGTGATTTACTCTCGAATGTTGAAATTTCGCGGGCTGTAGCATGCGGGCATTCGTGTATATCGGCATTTCCGGATTGTACAGGTCAAAATCAGGTCTTGGCCTCGTTAACATCAGATTCGCGTCAAAAAATGACTTGATGGTTCCGATATCACTCCAATATCCCTCGAAAGCATAACTCGCTACTCTGTGCGAGGAAAGTGCGGACGGGATAATCTCCTTTCCAAAGTCGTGGGCGTCCTGATGACGCTCAAACAACTCTTTCAGAACTTTTGCAGAGAAAATATAGATGCCCATAGAAGCAAGATATATACGACCTTGCTGCTCCATTTCATCTGAAACACTACTGCTTTTCCCTTCCAGATCTTCAACATCAGGTTTTTCATAAAACTCGGTGATCAAACCCTCTGAGTTGGTCTTCAAAATTCCAAAACCCGGTGCATCCGAGGCATCAACCGGGATAGAGGCAATCGTAACATCAGCGTTGGTAGCACGATGATGAGCCAACATCTTCTGATAGTCCATCGTATAGAGTTGGTCACCAGAAAGGATGAGCACCTCATCATGACGGTAATGCTGCACGTGCTGCATACTTTGTCGAACCGCATCTGCCGTGCCTTGAAACCACTCTTTTGAAAACGGAGTCTGCTCAGCCGCCAAAATGTTCACAAATCCATGTCGAAACTTGTCGAAACGATAGGTTTGGCTAATGTGTCGATTCAAACTCGCTGAATTGTATTGGGTCACCACAAATATCTGATTGATATCTGAATTGATACAATTCGAGACCGGAATATCAATTAATCGATACTTCCCTGCCAGAGGCACAGCTGGTTTGGACCGGTGATGAGTTAATGGAAACAGGCGAGAACCAGCTCCCCCTCCGAGAATGATAGAAATCATGGATAGCTCCAATAGGTTTACGGAGTCAAACCTACGCCTGAACAACTGAACGGTCAACGCCGGACCTTGCCGCTCACCTCTATTAACCGAATTATAATGTGCTGCGCCGGAGGATCGTCAATAATTGGTGCTCCGTGAAACTCGACTCTACTCCTCGTGTAGACTGTGCAACTCATTTCATTTGAAGCATGTCCAGTAGCACGACCCAACTGGTGGAGTTTATCCACCGAAAACTGAAAGCAACACGTCTTCGGTTGCTCCAAGTAAGCCTGTTCAGTGGCGCGTTACTTCTCATTGGTTCATTTTCGGCCTTGTGGTTCATTTCCGCATCGCTTGAGTCCTTTTTCTGGTTTGCTCCAACCGTGCGCTGGGGACTACTGATATTCGCCGGTTTAGGCCTTCTCATTGTCTTTTCCCGATTTGTTCTTCTACCCGTTCTAATTAACGCTGGTCTCTTATCTGGAGGGGAAAATGAGACGCTTGCCAAGAAAATCGGCCATTCGTTTCCTGAGGTAGAAGATCGACTACTGAATCTGCTACAGCTCTCCGAGGGAAGTCATAGCTCCTCTCCTGAGCCTTTTGTGGACTCTGCACTCCAAAAACTTGGTGAGCCACTCAAAAGTGTTCCTTTTGAAGAGATCGTTTCCTGGAAAGAGACGCGAAAGGTTGGGCTTTGGGCTATCAGCCCAGTACTTCTTCTACTGGTTTTCCTGCTTGCCGCACCCGGTTCCTTTTTCTCCGCTACTACTCGTCTTACAAGCCCAACTACGGAATTTGAACGTCCTGCGCCTTTTTCTTTCGCTGTTTTACCTGGCGACACAGAAATCGTGATCGGTGAAGACCTAAAAGTTTCCATTTCTATCTCGGGTGACTATGCAGATACCCAGCCTGTACTTGAATCGTTGGTGGACGGTGAAATGCGGTCCAGGTTCATCAATCTGACGGAAGACTCCACGGGTTCGCTGAGTCATTTATACAGAAGCATTCGGCAACCCTTCAGATATCGCGTTTCCGGTGGTGGTTTAGCCAGTCCTTGGTTTACGGTCGAAGTCGTTGAGCGTCCATTGGTACAGGAATTGAATCTGCGTATTTCCTACCCGTCCTACACCCGAATTCCCGACCAACGGCTAGCTTCCAATGTGGGCGACGTAGTTGCACTCGGTGGAAGCCGTGTTGATCTCACTGTTTCTGTTGCAGGGGCTCGCGCGGAAAGAGCTGTCCTAGCATTTGAAAGTGGAATCAATACCGAAATGGAGCTCGACGGCCTTTCCGCGCGAGCCTCATTCACCGTCAGATCGAATGATCGCTACAAAGTGCGTCTTTATTCCGCAGGCGACATCCAAAACTTAGATCCGATCTCCTATTCAATCGAGACGCTTTCTGACTCGTCGCCAACGGCCACGTTATTATCGCCTGCCGCTTTGGTCGACCTCTCTGATGAGATGCATGTTTTTCTGCTTACCCACATCACAGATGATTTTGGGTTTCGCAACATGACACTTAACTATCGACTCTCCGATAGTCGATTTGGCAACGTTTCTGAGACGTTTACCACGTACCCTCTCCCCGCTCCAGATCCTTTTGCGTTAGATCAAGAAATCCCCTTCGATTGGTACCTCAACCGGGAAACAGGTCTTGACCCCGTACCTGGCGATATGTTTGAATATTACATTCAAGTTTGGGACAATGATGCCGTCTCTGGGTACAAATCTGCCCAGACCAGAGTTTTCCAACTCCGCTTCCCCTCCCTCGCAGAGCAATTCAAAGATCTAGATAACTCCCAAGATCGCACCGAGGACTCCATTGAGAAGATGCTCGAAAAGGCCGACGCGGTCAGAGAGCAGTTTGAGGAATTGAAGGAAGATCTCATTCAAAAACCAGAAGCAGAATGGGAAGATGAACGCGCACTTGACCAGCTGCAAGAACGTCAGGAGGAAATGGAAAATGCCGTTGATGAGATCAGCCAGCAAATGGAGGATCTGGCCGAACAGATGAACAACAACGATCTGGTATCGGACGAGACGATGAGCATGTTCGAAGAACTTCAAGAGGTAGTAGACGAAGTTCGGACGCCCGAGTTAATGGACGCGCTTGAGCAATTGGAATCTGCAATCGACAACATGGACTTGAATGAGATGCAGGATGCCCTCGAAAAATTTGAGTTCTCCGAGGACATGTATTCCGAAAGACTGGAGCGAACGCTGGACCTGTTCAAACAATTTAGAGTCCAGCAGGACATGGATGAAGTCGAACAACGAGCAGAGGATCTCGCAGAAACTGAAGACAAATTAGCTGAGGAGACCGCCAAACTCGAAAACGAACAACAAGAGCCTGAGGAGGCCGCGGGCGACAATGAGGATGCAGATGAACGTCGTGAGGAGTTAGCTGAGCAACAGGAAATGGCGGCCGAAGAAATGCAAGCCCTCGAAGATAAGATGGAAGAAGTGCTGGAGCGCATGGAAGAGCTGAAAAACATGCCATCCGAACAGATGCAGGACTTGATGGAAGACACGCAGGACGAGCAACTCTCTCAAAAAATGCAGGAAAATGCTGAAGAGGTGAAAGAAGGCGACCTTGGCGAGGCATCTCAGCAACAGCAGGAAATGTCCGAGCAGTTGGGCCAGCTCTCATCGGATATGAACCAGATGCAGATGAACATGCAGGGTGCTCAGATGCAACTCAATATTGCCGCCATACGTGCTGCGGTCGAGGACATCCTTGTGCTGTCAGATCAACAAGAAAGTCTACGTCTTGATGTAATTCAATTATCTGCAGAGTCCCCTCTTTTAAGAACCTCGGCACAAGCACAGGTAAATCTGGCCGAGGGTCTAAGTATGGTCTCGGATTCATTACAGAGCATTGCCAAAGAAGTGCCGCAAATGACTCGCGATATTCAGCAGCGGGCTGGTGATGCGATGCGAGAGATGGGAGATGCTACGCTGGCTCTTACCGAGCGAGCCGCCAGACGAGCCGGTGGTCATCAGAAAGGTGCTATGACCAATCTCAATGAACTCGCGCTCATGCTGTCTGAATTACTTAATCAGCAGATGAACGGGTCCGGAGCTGGGCAAAGCAATATGTCTATGGAAGAGATGATGGAGCA
>DKOG01000195.1 GCA_002469915.1 Bacteroidetes bacterium UBA7368 | reverse complement strand
AGGAGGCGTCCTACTTTTTGCTGGTCATCCACTTCATTATGTACCCTGGATCGAGTGGGTTCAACATCAAGGAAGTGTGCCGGTACTCGTCGGATTGGATGCAGAATGGGGCCCCGGTTTCAGGCTGAAAGAAATGACACGGTTCCCGAATGCTATGGCATTGGCGGCCACTTCAAATACTGGGATCGCTTTTGAAACCGGGGCGGAAACAGCACGCCAAGCCCGCTCTGTTGGTGTTTCTGTTCTCTTCGCACCCGTTGCTGACGTGCAAACCAACCCGACAAACCCTGTAATTGGCACACGCGCCTGGTCCGATGATCCGGACAGTGTATCTGCCTACACACGTAGCTTTGTCCGTGGTGTACGCTCCTCAGGTCTATTACCGGTAGCCAAACACTTTCCAGGACATGGCGATACGTCGCGCGACTCCCATACCTCTTTGCCCCTTTCCACAAGATCAAACACGGAATTATTCGGAACGGATCTGGTTCCTTTTGCCGACCTGATTGCTGACTCATTGGAAGGCATAATGTCTGCCCATATCGTTTCAAAAGGGCATTCTTTTGAAGATGATGGTCCCGCCACACTATCGCATCGAATCCTAACGGAACTGGCTCGAGACTCACTCCATTTTTCGGGATTAATGTTTTCAGATGCCCTCAATATGGTTGGTGTGACGTCCACCGGATCCAATGGTGAGGTAGCCATACAGGCCGTGATGGCTGGCATTGATGTCCTATTGATGCCGCCGGATCCACAAACCGCAGTGGACGCCATAATTGGCGCTATTCGAGATGGCGTGATAGCAGAGGCTAGAATCGATTCATCCGTACATCGCATTTTGCGCGCTAAACAGTCGCTTGGATTGCAGTTAAAGACCGCTCACACCAATCTCAGTGAGATTTTAGAAATAACCTCTTCTGAAGAAAGTCGCCAAATGGCCCATTTTATTGGACGAAAAGCGGTTACGGTACTAAAGGATGAAACAGTTCTCCCCTTATCGGGCTCCTCCGATGGCGTTCTCCTGATAACAGCTGATTTCAGATCCTACACATCTGGCAACCGTGATCCGTCCAAACAACTAGAAGGCTTCATTTCCGATCGAAATGACGGAAACGTGACCCATATTCAAGTGAATCCAAGAAATTGGATACTCTCCATGCCGGAGATTTTCAAAGAGACCGATCGGCACAGAGCAGTCATTTTTGCAGATTTCGTGGGCATCACGCCCGTCTTTGGCTGGGATCGCCTGCGTTTTTTGGGCGACGTCACCCGTTCTAAATATCCAGTCATCGTTCTAGAGCACGCCTCCCCGTACATCGCACCAGAAACCCCTCCATCCGTAGCAGCCCATATTCTTGGCTATGATTCGTCTCCCGGGATGCTTGAAGCCGTATCCGACGTGCTATTTGGTCTCTCAGCGGTTAATGGAAGACTTCCCATCCACTTATCCGATGAATACCCACGTGGTTATGGCCTGAAATTACCCCAATATGTAGCGTCTCTGGCTCCTGCCGAAGATGCTGATATGGATCCGTTCATCTTTGAGCGAATGGATCGTCTGGTACAAAAAGCGATTGCTGATAGCGCCTTTCCGGGAGCCGCTCTTGCCGTTGGTCGAGGTGCCCAGATCGTCAAAAGAGCCGACTACGGTTTTCACACCTTTGACTCTTCCCGCGAATTGGAATCGACGGATATTTTTGATCTTGCGTCCCTGACTAAAGTCATAGCCACAACCACGGCAATCATGCAGTTATATGAGCATGATCGCATTGACCTACATCGTCCGGTAGCAGATTATCTGCCAGAATTTGGACAAAACGGCAAAGGCGGGGTCACGATTTGGCACCTACTCACCCACACGGGTGGACTCATCCCCTTTCGACCCTTCTACCGAGAAGGTGTGACGAGTGCCCGGGAAGTACGAAATCGTATTCTTCAGGATAGTCTCATTTATGAGCCCGGAAGTATGTCCCGCTACTCTGACTTTGGTCCCATAACACTTGCCTGGATGGTTGAACGAATTACCGGAGAGACCTTTTCTGAGTACGTGTACGATAACGTATTCAAGCCGCTTTCCATGTACGACACCGGTTTTAAATCAGTCCGGCGAGGCGCCATCCAGAAAGCCGTCCCAACAGAAAGGGATGACTATTTCCGTTACCGTTTATTACAAGGTGAGGTACATGATGAAACCGCGTACTTGTTAGGTGGGACGGCTGGGCATGCAGGGCTATTTTCGACTGCCGATGATCTATCTCGTTTTGCAGCCATGCTCATTAATGAAGGACGCGTTGGAGACCGTGTCTTCTTAAAACCGGAAACTATTCGCTATTTCGTTGGGAAAGTAGACCCTGACTTAGCGCATACCCGAGCGCTCGGCTGGGATACGCGATCACTAGCGGGGTATTCCTCGGCGGGGAGCCACCTAGGGCCGTGGTCATATGGGCACACGGGCTTTACCGGAACCTCGTTCTGGATCGACCCAGACAGCAAGTTATTTGTCATCTTGCTAACTAATCGGGTGTACCCAACTAGAGACAATAGAGGTCACATTCCTGTGCGCCCAGCTGTTGCTGATTTATCATTCAGAGCCTTTCAGCCTCAAGTTAATTCAGCAGTAGCCCTCACCGAATAATCCTCAGAAGGGTTGCGGAACTCACGCACCGATCGGGGCTTCAAGAGCATCAAACTTAGGAAAACAGGTCGGAATGCCCACGTACGAATACAAAAGAGAAGACGGTACCACATTCGAACTCGTGCAACGAATGTCAGAAAAGCCGCTCACGGAATGTCCCACTACGGGTCAAAAGGTAAAGCGGATATTCAGCGCCGGATCCGGACTGGTTTTCAAGGGCAGTGGTTTTTACATCACCGACTATGCCAAAAAGACTTCAGGTTCATCCTCAAAATCAGAAGAATCGAAGCCGGCCCCTAAGTCAGCGCCCAAGGAAAAATCGTCCACGCCCAAGTCATCAGACTGACCCGAGCTAACCTGTTTAACCGAGTTCACCTCTCTGACGCAAGTCAGGCTGCTTCTTCAGCGCAACGAACGATCGCAGCGAAATCTTCTGCATTTAGAGCTGCTCCCCCAATAAGACCACCATCTACATTGGGACGCTCAAATAATTCAGCAGCATTGCCAGGCTTTACGCTTCCACCGTATAGAATGTCGATGCCCGAGCCAATCGCCTCATTGAAGATATCCTGTAGTAAAGACCGAATATGTCCGTGCATATCCTGGACTTGGTCAGGAGTGGCCGTGCGGCCGGTTCCAATCGCCCAAACAGGCTCGTAGGCTACCACTATTTCGGAGGAGGAAGAAACTTCGAGGTTAGCTAGTCCGGCGCGAACTTGCTCTTCAACAACCATATTATGCCGGTCCGCATCCCGTTGTTCTAAGGATTCACCGACACAAACGATAGGTACTAAACGATGGCTAAGAGCCTGTAAGGCCTTCTTATTCACCGATTCGTTGGTTTCGTCAAACAGTTGGCGCCGCTCTGAGTGACCTAGGATCACATAATGACAGCCAACGGCCCGCAACATAGGAGCGGAAATTTCTCCAGTGAATGCACCTGAGTCCTGCTCATGCATATTCTGAGCGCCTAGGCGTATACCCGTGCCGTGTAACAAGCTGTAGGTTGCGTCCAGATCAACGAATGGTGGACAGAGTGCAACTCCCGTACCCTTGGGAGTTCCGACGGCCGAGACGACTCCCGATGTCAGTTGCCGTGCAGCGGCAAGGTCCAAGTTCATTTTCCAATTTCCGGCAACTAACATATGATTCTCCCCTACTCTGATTACTGTTGGATTCTCTTCGCAATGTCGTTCAACCCGCCCACGATTACTATGAGATCTCTTTCAAGATTTGCCAAAGCCGGACCAGTGTACTTGGCTATGATTACCCCGTTGGGATCTATTAGGTACCGGGTTGGAAGCAGTTGAATATTGAAATCGGCTACGATCTGTTCTTGCATCCCTGCTGATGTCCATACAAAATGGCCTGTATGCACATCTTCATCAAAAAGAGCTTCATTGATGTCCTCATCGGGCTCCACAGAGACGGATACCACTTGAAATACATTGGGACCAAGCGCGCCGAAAAGCTCATCTCGTCGGCGTAACTCATTTTGGAAAATTTGTTCGGCTGGGTCGAAAAACTCTAAGATGACAAAACGCCCATCCATACCGGCCGTATCGAGTAGCTCTCCCTCACGCGAGGTTAAAGACCATCCCGGCGCAGCCATGCCTGGTTGCAGATTTTCGAGATCATACGTAGCGCGCGAGGCCCAGCTAGACCATTCGGACTCAGGATACTCCATCCGTAATTGCGAAGCCGTTGCTACGGCGCGTTCCGTCTGTAAACTGTCCGCAAATGCCATCACTTTCTCGGACAAAATTTCTGCCTCCTTCTCAGATGGAACGAGGTTTAGATAGCGATTCAACATCGCTATAGCCGAATCTTGACCCGTAACGCGTGCAATAGATCGCCTGGCAGCTCGAACCACAGCCACAATGCTGGAATTATCATAGCCAACTTGCGGATACCGCTCCAATACTACTGTATCGTCCCAGCCTTCACTCATCACCACAGACTCGGCCATCGAAATAGCTCCACCCATCGTGGATGGATAGGTGTTTTGGATACTCCAAAGAATCGTAGCCGTTTGCGCGTTAACGCGTCCAATGTCGTCTGTGGTATACCCGCCGGCTTCCAAAAGTGTAACCATTTGGTCGTTATGCGTGGCCTTTGAGTTCTTGTAAGCAGACCAAGCTGCATTTTCAGCCGATACAACCCGAAGTGGACGTGTTCCGAGTGGAAAGGTACCCGATACCTGCACCGTGTCTCCGTTTACCGCTACGAAATCATCGAGCGAAAGCGAAGCGCCTGATCGCTCAACGACGATTGGATAGATCCCTTCGTCTGGAGCATAAACCATCATTTCAAAGTGACCACCAGTTACGGTGACGGCCGTACCGAGCGTATCTACATTTCCTTCGGTCTGAGTCAGTACGGATATGCGAAACCCTTCAAATGTGTCTGTAGAATCCACTTCTGCTCGCACTTTCAATGTGCCCGTTACATAACTGGCAACCGGATACTCTTTTCCATTGCTGCAGCCTGAGACGACTGCGATCATCACTAACGCGACGAATAAACTTTGGAGTTTTTGATTCAACATGTTGGCCAACACTTTGATTAAAAAGGATTCAACCTCGCGATTCATGAAGCGAGCTTGGTGGAAAAGAAGGGTTAGAATGCCATGATTTTCTCAATTGCGACTCTAATTCTACTCTGAGCCGAATAAATATTATCTTCAATAGACTTTGAGAAAGGAACTGGAAAGTCTTCTGCACCCAATCGGATCGGTGGAGCGTCTAGATATTCGAATGCAGACTCTGTTATTTCTGCAGCAATCTCTCCACCAAATCCTCCTGTGCGAGGCGCTTCATGAACCACCATCACCCTATTCGTTTTGGCAACTGATTTCAATACGGTTTCCCGATCCCAAGGAATAAGTGTTCGAAGGTCAATGACTTCTATTTCAACACCCTTAGAGGCCCAGAAAGTCGCTTCTTCCATTGCCCAGTGCACTCCGACGCCATAGGTAACCAAGGACAAGGCCTCTCCTTCCCGGACGACAGAAGCCTGACCCAACGGTATCCGCTCGGCTGCAACCGGTACGTCTCCCTTAATTGATCGATACAATTTCTTGTGTTCGAGAAAAAGCACCGGATTGGGTTCATCCAAACTCGACAGCAGCAACCCTTTAGCATCAGCTGGGCTAGAAGGTACGACCACTTTCAATCCCGGCGTGTGGCAGAACCAAGCCTCCATCGATTGAGAGTGAAAAGGACCTGCTCCAATGCCGCCTCCAAAAGGGGCTCTAATGGTCACGTTCAGGGGGGACCCCCAACGATAGCGCGTAGTCGCCAGGTTGTTTACAATCTGATTGAATCCACACGTAATGAAGTCGAAATACTGTATTTCCACTACGGGACGGTATCCCGAAAGTGCTAATCCCATGGCAGCTCCAATCACGCCACTTTCAATAATGGGGGTGTTGCGCACTCTGTCTCGTCCAAATCGCTCAAGAAAGTCTTGGGTCACTTTGAATACACCACCATATTCGGCGATGTCTTGCCCCATAATGATGGTTTTCTCGTTTTCTCGCATTCCGGCCCTAAGGCCATCCGTTATCGCATCGATAAAGCGGCGCTCGGAAACGCCCTCACTTTCAATGCTCACAGGTAGCGGACTAGTTTCAAAGACGTCGGAGCGCTCCTGCTCCACTACCGAGGTAACTTCTGGCTGGAGAAGTGCCCATTCAGCCAATTTGTCAATTTGCCCAACAAAGTCCTCTCGTATTTCTTTCTGCTTCTTTTGCGATAGTTTTCCTTTCGCAAACGCTTCGAATCGTTCAATCGGATCTTGGGTAGACCACCGCTCCATGAGTTCTTTTGGAACATACTTGGTGCCAGAAGCCTCTTCATGTCCCCTCATGCGGAAGGTCTTCATTTCGAGAAGAGTGGGACCTCCTCCCTTGGCCGCGCGATCCCTCGCATTACGTACCGCCTCGATGACCGCCAGCACATTATTACCGTCCACAACGACGGATGCCATTCCATAGCCAGCACCCGCATCAGCAATATTTTCTACAGGAACCGCATCAGACGTAGGAGTCGACAACCCATACCCGTTGTTCTCTACAATAAATAGCACGGGCAATTTCCAGACGGATGCCAGACTTAAGGCCTCGTGGAAATCCCCCTCTCGAGTGGCTCCTTCCCCAACAAAAGCAGCCGCTATTCGGTTTTCCCCATCCATTTGAGCTGCGAGACCGAGCCCATTGGCTACAGGTAACATGGCTGCCAGTTGAGAAATCATTCCGACAATATTTTTCTCAGGCAGGCCGAAATGGAACGTGCGGTCGCGTCCTTTCGTGTAGCCTCCCTCCTTGCCCATCAATTGACAGAACAAGCGTTCTAGGTTCACTCCCCGAGTAGTCCACACGCCTAGATTCCTATGCATCGGTAGGATGTAGTCCTGCTCCTGAAGAGCAAACGTAACTCCAACGGAAATCGCTTCTTGTCCAAAGCCGCTAAACCATTTGGCTAAACGTCCCTGCCGAATGAGACGAAGCTTCTTTTCTTCGATAACCCGGGGCAGCAGAAGCGCGCGGTATACGGCTTCAATATCCTTCTTACTTTTTACGGGCATGGTGAGCCGATATCAGGCAATGTGTGGCGGAAAAGACCCAGCGGGCCGAATAAATAATCGCAGAAGATACGTCTTAAGAAGACTTAACGCCCACTTCCTCGAAGCGCCGTGTACACAGTTCTGAATAATATTTGCAAATCTCGGCGAAGGCTCATGTTTTCGATGTAAAACAAATCATATTTCACCTTCTGCCGGACGTCTTCGAGACTTGTGTCATATTTCCATTTTACCTGCGCCCACCCCGTGATTCCGGGCTTTATTCGATGCCTGCGGGAATACAACGGGATTTCATCTGCCAATTGGTCAACAAAGAACGGCCGCTCAGGGCGCGGTCCTACCAAACTCATATTTCCTTTGAGCACGTTCCAAAACTGCGGAATCTCATCCAATCTGGTTTTGCGAAGCCACCTTCCAACGGATGTATATCTAGGATCATCTTCTTGAGCCCAAACCGGCCCAGTGCCTGCTTCGGCATGCTCATCCATTGTCCTGAATTTGAACATCGTAAACGATTTTCCAT
>DKOG01000226.1 GCA_002469915.1 Bacteroidetes bacterium UBA7368 | reverse complement strand
TGCAGCTTCTTCAGCTACTTCAGCAGACGCTTCAGCTTCTTTTGCTGGTGCAGCTTCTTCAGCTACTTCACCAGGAGCTTCAGCATCTGTAGATTCGGTTGGAGATTCTTTTGCCTCTTCGACAGGTTCGGCAACTTCAGCAGCAGGAGCTTCCTCAACGGGAGCCTCTTCAACTACTTTTTCTGGTTCAGCATCGGCTACTGCTTCTGCTACTTCAGGAGTTGCTTCTTCTGGCGCGGCAACAGGTTCTACTGCATCTTGTGCAGGTGCCTCGGGAGCTTGCTCGGGGGCTGCAGTCGCTTCTTGAGTTGCGACCGGCTCCTCCTGCTCCGCGGCGTCTTTCTGTTTGTCGTCAGCCATAATACCACGTTCGAACCATTGACCGATCTGAAAGGTCGGGACCTTCGGCCTGGTTCGGGTTTTAGTTCTACAAAATACCCGGCCAGCATCCCACGCTAAGTTCGGGTCGACCCCAATTTGGGGCAGACTCCGTCATACCTCTCTTATCAGCCTTCGTTCCCGGATATTACGCCTAGTATCTTATCCACCTGATCTTCAAACAGTAAGCCTGAGGTATCAATTTCGATAGCATCTGATGCTTTCCTCAAAGGAGAATGCTCGCGTCCTTCGTCACGCTTATCTCGTTCGATGATTTCTGACAAAAGCGTGCTTACTTCTGCATCTTCTCCCTTTTCTTTTAGCTGCGCAACCCGTCTCTCGGCTCTGACGCGCGGATCAGCAACCAGAAAGAACTTGTAGTCGGCAGAAGGAAAAACCACTGTTCCTATATCCCTGCCTTCCATGACAACCGTCCGACCTTCTGAGGTAGCTTTTGCAGCAAGCGCCCGTTGCTGGTTCACCATCAGGTCACGAACACTCGCAATCTGACTTACTTGGGAAGACATATCACTTACTTCTTGAGAACGAATCCGGGCGGAAACGTTCTTTCCATTTAAAAACACATTGACCCCATCTGCAGACTGCTCAAGGCCCAGAGTGATCTCGCTCACAACCGTCTCAGCGGACACATTATTGTCTAAACAATACAAGGCCACGGCTCGATACATGGCACCCGTGTCGATGTAAAGGGCGTTCAAACGGGAAGCAACGGTACGAGCCGTTGAGCTTTTCCCTGATCCAGCTGGACCGTCAATAGCGATAATCAATGTGATAAAACTCCGTCGGATACATTCATCGTGACTACTGGTGCAGAATTGCTGGGCAAAAGTAGCCGGTTTAGCTACCTCGTCAAAATATGATTTTACCGAATTGTGTGAATTGGAACGCCCATTTGTCAGAAGACAGTATCTTGCGGCCATGCAAAAGCTGCCGCACAACGATATAGTCCGCATCTCGCCGAATAACCTTTCTACCACCGAAAGGCACCCTATCGTGTTGTTGCTGGACAACATTCGATCCGCACACAATGTAGGATCTTCGCTAAGAAGCGCTGACGGAGCATTAATTGAACAGGTTATCCTATCTGGATATTCGCCATCTCCGGACCACAAATCCGCCATGAAAACAGCGCTGGGCGCTCAGGATTTTGTGCCCTGGACCCAGTCTGTTGACCCTGCTCAAACAATAAGGGACTACAAGAAGAAAGGCTATATCATTGCGGCACTTGAGATTACGGACTCGCCCACACAGGTGGATGAATTAAGCATGTCCCACTTCCCCCTCCTACTCATAGCGGGAAATGAAGTGAACGGTGTCTCTGACGAGATCATGAATTTGTGCGATCTGTCCATAGAAATTCCCCAATACGGCGCCAAGCAATCTCTTAACGTATCGGTCGCCGTTGGAATTGCATTATTTAATCTAGTCGAGCGATATCGCAGTTTTGCTCAGCCAAACCTCGTTTAAACAGATATACCTGCATGCTTCATTCAGACTGGCCAGAACGTGTAGCAAAAGAATCGCGTGGACGTCTTTCTAGCGAAGATCTAAACTGGAGTCCAGATTTTGGAATCTCAGAACGTGCCCTTGAGGTGGATCAGCCGGGTGCCTTTATTACAGGCCCTGAATCTACTACAGCGTATCTCGTACCCTCAATGACTTCTGCTGGCACCATCTTGACGATGACAGCAGAGGATGTGTCCTTTTCTCTAGCATCACCCTTCTCAACGGAAACGATACCCGCCCACAATGCTGCGTACGCTGACCGGCAAACAGTCCATTTGCTCGGTGGCTCGTTATCATTACCGCGCAGCGAAACGCAAGACTGCGTTGATATCCTCTCATGGGATCACACTGGAGCTGGAGCGACCACTCAAATTGGACTGGCCTTACTCTCACTAGATGCCCAACTCTCAAAGGGAAACCTTCCGAATACCATATTTGTGTCGATACGGGGTGACTTTTTGGCTGAAATAGCCAAACTTCGCGCGTTGCGTATTTGTCTCGTACATCTCGGCAACCTCTTCAGTCAGGACTGGAACCCTGCTATGGTAGCGGCTGGATCTGTACTCCACCTCTCTGCACATGATCAACGCAACAACTTGGTGCGCCTCTCACTGAGCGCCGCAGCAGCCATGCTTGGGGGAGCCGATCATGTATCTCTTCCTCCTTGGAACGTACAAAAATCGGGCTATTCGGACACAGAAGCCGCACGACTGTCTGAGAATGTCTTTCGACTGCTTTGTTGCGAGAGTTATCTAGATCAAGTCGAGGACCCGCTTTCGGGTTCTCACTCGATAGAATCGCTGACCAACAGCTTAGTGAATGCCGCTTGGGATGCGTTCATTTCGTTTAAGGACGTCTCCCCATCGGACCTCTCGGCACGACTTCTAAACGAAGTTCTTCCACGCGATCGTGAGCAGTACCGATCTGGAGGACGAAATAGTCGCACATCTTCTTCTTCCTCTTCCTCGTCTCGTGTTATCGTAGGAGAAACGCATTTCCTGCATCCTGACCCTCCTCTTTCCGAAGCCCTGGCTCCTCCATTGTTTCCACTCATTGAGAACGCAGTCGAACCTTCACCTTTTTCTAATTGGGGACTTTAATGATGAAGAAGCCCAATTATTCTATCCGCCCCGTTTCGCCGTCCTCTGTGCCCGACACACAAACTGCCTTCAAAAGCAGTGAAGGAATCAGCATCCAGCGAGGTTATAGCAGCCATCAACGAGATATTGAGGAGTCTCTTCCTGGCGCCTCCCCCTTTACTCGGGGGCCGTATGCTAGTATGTATACCGTTAGACCGTGGACCGTTCGGCAATATGCGGGATTTTCAACGGCTCAGGAATCCAATGCTTTCTACCGACGCAATCTAGCGGCGGGTCAGAAAGGATTATCGGTAGCCTTTGATTTGGCCACTCATCGGGGCTACGATTCCGATCATGAACGAGTCGTCGGAGATGTGGGTACGGCAGGGGTCGCAATCGACTCGGTTGAAGACATGAAAGTCCTGTTTGAGGGCATTCCACTCAACAAAATGAGCGTTTCGATGACCATGAATGGGGCCGTACTTCCCATTATGGCCTTTTACATAGTTGCTGCCCAAGAGCAAGGCGTTTCTCC
>DKOG01000162.1:1920-7692 GCA_002469915.1 Bacteroidetes bacterium UBA7368 | reverse complement strand
TCTTGAACTTTATTTTCCCCAAAATCAATCTGGCCGTACGAAGCCAGCTCAGTGATTGCGCTAGAAGGAAACGTCTTAGATACGGCGATTAACGTAACGTCATCAGGTTGACGGTCAGACAACCTTGCGCTTTCTGCTATCCGCTCCTTTACTCTCAGAAGATTTTCTTTTCGATCTGTCACTTCAAATCAGGTTTCGTTTCGCAACACGTCCAAGGCTTGGCGCTCGTACACACCTCGGGAATTTACTAATCCGATGAGAATCGTCAACGATATCACGGTTATTAATATCAGTGCGATCGAGCCGTACGGAATGATTAATGCGGAATCGAAGACGAATCGTGAAATCGCCCAACCAGCACCAAAAGAGAATATGAGTCCGGTAACGGATGAAATTAAGCCCAGTGTGAAGTACTCCACAGCCATAATCTGAAGAACAGCTTTCCTGGAGGCTCCAAGCGTTTTTAATAATACGCTCTCCTCCATACGTTGAAAACGACTAATCATAACCGACCCAGATAGCACGATGAGTCCTGTTATCACTGAGAAGAGAGCCATAAAGCGTACTACGAAAGCTATTCGGGAAAAAATGGCTTCGAACACGGACAATACCACTGAAACATCGATCGAAGAAACGTTCGGATGAGCGCGAACCACCGCGGACTGCAACACAGCGGACTGGCGTTCATCTTGAGCGCGCGTCATGAGGACATGAAAGGCAGGAGCAGAATCAATCGGTCCAGTTGGAAAGACAATAAAGAAGTTGGTCTGCATGTTGCGCCAGTCTACCATTCGAAGACTAGCAACACGTGTGGTCATCTCAACTCCCTGCACGTTGAACACAATGGTATCACCCACTTCAACTTCCAGTTGAGTGGCAACATCCCTTTCAACAGATACTGGAATCGGACCATCGCCTGAGAACACACCGACAAACTCCCCCTCAATCAGTGTTTCCGATTCGGTGAGGTAGTCGCGATACGTCGAGCGGTATTCCCGTCGATGTGCCCAAGAAGTCTGCCTTGTGGTATCTGCCCGCATAGATTCAACGGTCTCTCCATTTACTGAAGAAATACGCATCGTTACAATTGGGACCTGATCAATTACAGGCATTTCTTGAAGCTCAACGATTTCTGCAACCTGATCAATCTGATAGGGCTGGATGTCGTAAAAGACTAGATTGGGTTGCTCGTTCGAAGAAGCGAAGTCTATCTGTCCTAGTAACGTCTGCTCGCTTAGAAGCATCGTGGACACCAAAAAGGTGCCCAGTCCCAAAGAAACAACCATCATCAAGGTCTGATTCTGTGGCCGATATAAATTCGCAATACCCTGACGTATGACATACGATACGTTGGATGGTCCTCTTCTACGCAGGAGATGAATGACCAGCCGGGCAATACCTGCCAACAATAGAAAGACGACAAGAAGGACGCCGGCGTATCCCAGACCAAACGCGGGTGAGGGAGCTTGTAGAACAGCTAGAATGGTGACAAAAATGCCCACCAGCGAAATGAGAACCCACCAAGAGAGCGACCGTTTTGAAGACCCCTCTGCATATTCAATTCTGAGTGCAGCTAAGGGGGGTATAGATCGCACGCTGAATAAGGGTAGTAACGCAAAAAGTAGCGTTACTCCTAAGCCAATACTAGATCCGAGCAGCACAGCCGACCAAGAGATAAAGAACTCCACGTCTACTGGAAGGAAATCACGTAAAATGATCGGTATAACCGTTTGCAAACCAATCCCAACTCCGCTCCCAGCAACCGCTCCGATCAGCCCCATTCCTGCGGCCTGTAGTAGATAGACTCCGAACGTTTGCCACGAGGATGCACCGTAGCACCTTAAGACCGCAACCGTTTGAATCCGTTGTCTCACATAGACATGGATACTACTTGCCACTCCCAAGCTACCTAGGATCAAGGCTACAAACCCGACCAATCCGAGAAAACGGTATAGGTTGGTCAGCGCCTCATTCCAGCCTTCTCGCTCCTCGCTAACCGTATCCGTGCCTACTCGTTCAGGTCGTAGTCGATCTTCTAGATCATCGACAATTGCGTCTGCATTTCTATTATCGTCAAAGCGAAAATAGACCTCATAATCGGCGCGACTTCCTGTGGCCAACAAGGTGGTATCTATGCGGGCTAGAGGGACATAAATTCGAGGACTAAAGAGCATTATGGCAGCAGATTCCCGCGGTGTCTGAATCAGCTTTCCAGATATGGGATAGGTTACATTTCCGATTCGCACCGAATCGCCTACCTGCACATCGTATTGGACCATGAGCGTTCCATCGACTAACGCTCCGCCCTCTTCTAGATACGCAGTGGAGGCCTCTGGAGGGTCTGTTTCAATCGTACCGTAATATGGAAAACCAGATTCATGACCTCGTACGGTTGCCAAACGCGTCGCATCGGATCCTGTGAAATAGGCCATCGAGGAAAATGAAGTTCGACGGCTCTGTCGTCCTCCGAGTGAATCGATGATGGCCTCCACATCGTCGGAGAAGGGCTTGCTGCTTTCAAAACTGAGATCTGCACCAAGTAATGTGCGCGACTCAGCATCTACGGTTGCTTGCAGGTTGTCTCCAAAGGAATTGATGGCTACCAAAGCAGCCACCCCCAGCACCATGGAAGAAACAAACAGAGCTAGTTTTGTGCGACTGCCTCGGGAATCGCGCCATGCGAAGGACATGATCCACTTAAGACCAACCTTCGAAGACGGTATAGCAGAGTGCTGCTGATTAAGTTCTCTACTCATGCGTAGATGCAAGGCTAGGTGATGCTGTTTCGACCATTTCACCACCCTTTAAACGAATGATGCGTTCCGTTCTGGACGCGAGATCCATGTCGTGCGTGACGAGCACGAGGGTAGTCCCGGCCGTTTCATTCAAACGGAATAGAATGTCTACGATCGTATCTCCCGTATCTGAATCCAGATTTCCGGTAGGCTCATCTGCAAACAGAATATTGGGCTTGTTAATAAAGGCTCGAGCTAGGGCGACTCGTTGCTGTTCGCCGCCTGAAAGCTGCGTAGGATAATGACCATGGCGTTCACGAAGTCCTACCTCATTCAATAAGCGGACTGCTTCCTCTTTCGCATTCTTTTCTCCTCGCAGTTCGGAAGGCACCATCACGTTTTCAAGGGCCGTGAGAGTGGGAATGAGCCTGAAGGATTGAAAAACAAAACCGACATGTTCGTTTCGAACGCGGGCACGATCGTCTTCCGAAAGAGAACTGAGTGGATGACCGCACAATTCAACCGAACCGGTTGAGGGTGTATCGAGGCCAGCACTTAGACCAAGGAGAGTCGTTTTTCCACTACCGGACGGCCCGACAATCGAAACCGAGTCGCCTTTCATCAATTCAAACGAAACATCTTTCAGGACGGTCAGCGATGCCGAACCGCTCTGATAGGTTCTTGAGAGATCATTTATCTTTAAAACACTTTCCATAATTGCCCGACAGTTCCCTTGTTGCAGATGCCTAACATGAAATTGAACACGCTATACACTTCCCTGCTGATGATGGTTCTGCTAATGGGCTGTTCCGCTGAGAATTCTCAAAAGCCGGAACCGGCCGTAGAATCAACGGAGAAACAGGCTGTTGCCACACCAGACTCATCCCTGCGCATTCTCTTTTTAGGTGACAGCATCACGGCGGGCTTTGGTTTGGGTGAAGATCTGGCTTTCCCTGCCCTTCTCCAGGCTCAAATCACGGAAAGTGGATACAGTGCTAAGGTATCCAATGCTGGAATATCAGGAGATACGAGCACGGGCGGTTTAGCTCGCACGGACTGGTTACTTCAAAGCAAGGTGGACATCTTAGTTTTGGAATTGGGCGGAAATGATGGCCTCCGAGGAATTGATCTCTCGCTAACTCGTTCAAACCTGCGGGGAATTGTTGAAAAAACGCAGATGGCATGGCCCGATGTGCGAATTATCATGGTCGGCATGATCATTCCACCCAATCTTGGCCATGAGTATACGCGAGACTTCTCAGCGATGTATCCCGAACTTGCTACCTCGTTAGGCACTGGGTTTTTTCCGTTTACCCCAGAAAATCTCGAAGGAATACTAGATAATATGCAGCCCGACGGGATTCACCCAACAGAAGAGGGTCACCGCATCATTGCGGCGACCCTCTGGAAAACACTCGAACCTGTGGTTCAGGATCTATCCTAAAGCTGTTTGACTTCGTTTACGATATCCGAAATCGAGGCCTTAGCATCTCCGAACAGCATCTGATTGTTCGAATTGTAGAACAGCTCGTTATCGATCCCCGCATATCCGGGATTCATGCTTCGTTTTAGCACGATAGACGTTGACGCATGATCCACATTTAGGATCGGCATACCGAAAATCGGACTGGATTTGTCGTGGCGAGCAGCCGGATTCACAACGTCATTGGCCCCGATAACTACGGCAACATCTGTGGTTTCGAATTCACCGTTGATATCGTCCATCTCAAACAACTGGTCATAAGGCACATTGGCTTCTGCCAACAAGACGTTCATGTGACCCGGCATGCGACCCGCTACCGGGTGAACGGCAAATTTCACTTCGACATCTTTTTTAGCCAACTCCTCGGAGAGCTCGCGCACTGCATGCTGCGCCTGTGCAACAGCCATTCCGTACCCTGGTACGAAGATGACTTTATTTGCGTAGCTCAACAAGATCGCGACATCATCAGCAGACGTAGAATTCACGGTCAAACCAGCTGTTGACGTTCCACCACCGGGTGCACCACTATCGGAGTCGCCCCCAAATCCACCAATCAACACATTAAAGAGCGAGCGATTCATCGCGTCGCACATGATATTGGTCAGAATGAGCCCCGAAGCGCCAACAAGGGCACCAGAAACGATAAGCGCCGTGTTATTAAGGACGAATCCAGTAGCTGAAGCCGCCAATCCTGAATACGAATTCAGAAGGGCTACAACGACGGGCATGTCTGCACCACCGATCGGTATAACTAGGAGGACACCAAGTAGGGATCCCAAAACGGCAATTCCAATCGCAGCTTGAACCACGGGATCCTCTATGCCTGGGAAGGCGCCACTTTCCATGGCCATCCAAACCATACCAGCAATAGATGCTAACATGAACAGGATGGTGAACATGCGCATACCTGGGAACGTCACGGGATTACCGGAAATCCTGCCCGAAAGCTTACCAAAGGCTACAAAACTACCGGTAAATGTGATCATACCGATAAAAATGGACAATGAAATGGTTATTGCGCCAACAGCATCCAATTGAGCTTCACCCGTCATTGCGGCATTAGGAGCCATAAAACGGGCGATCTCAGCACCGGCAACCAAGGCCGAAGCGATTCCACCAAAGCCGTTAAATGCAGCGACAAGTTCCGGCATACCGGTCATTTCGACCCGTTTAGCCAGATATGCTCCGATTCCGCCCCCAACGACGACCCCGGCCAACATTTCTACAGGTGTAAGAATTTCTCTAAAGAAGAGCGTGGCTACGATTGCTACCAGCATTCCCATCGCGGCAAGCTGGTTTCCCTTCCTCGCCGTAGCAGGCGACTGAAGGCGTTTCATGCCATAAATGAACATGATGGCCGAAACGAGATAGGCGATTTCAATTAATTGCTGCTTCATCAACGAGTACCAAATAAAGTTGAGTGTTTAAAAAAAAGAGGATGTTTGCCTTATTCCTTTTTCTTAAACATTTGAAGCATGCGATCTGTGACCAGAAAACCACCTACCACATTGATTGTAGCTACGACAACGGCGGCAAAACCAATCCACATCGCCC
>DKOG01000162.1:0-1888 GCA_002469915.1 Bacteroidetes bacterium UBA7368 | reverse complement strand
CATCACCAACCATACCAGCCACTATAAGGGCCCCTACGATGGTAATTCCTGAGATGGCATTGGAGCCCGACATCAATGGCGTGTGCAGAGTCGCCGGGACTTTACTAATAACCTCGCTGCCAATAATCGAGGCCAGAATGAATACGATTAAATTTTCAAGCATGACTGGTTTCGGGTTTAGTTAGCCGGAGCTGGATTAAGCAGACCATTGACCCGTTCGTTGACAACTTGTCCTCCGCGGGTAACACATGAGCCCGTAAAGACTTCATCTTCATCATTGGGAGCAAACCCATTCTCATCGGTAAAGTCCTGAAGCATGGCTAGCAGGGTTTTCGAATAAAGCTGACTCGCATGAACGGCCATGCCAGATGTTAAATTGGTTGGGCCCATGATTGTAACACCATGGCGAACAACCGTTTGCCCAGGTTCGGTCAACTCGCAATTTCCACCGTTTGAAGCGGCCATGTCCACGATAATGGATCCTGATCCCATCGCTTTAACTGCTTCTTCCGTGATCAAAATGGGCGCCTTACGTCCTGGTATCAAGGCTGTTGCAACCACCACGTCGGATCCACCAATGAAGGGAACGAGCAATTTTGTTTGCTGCTTTGCTTTCTCGGCAACCAACGCTTTAGCGTATCCCCCAGAGTCAGAGTCATCTTGCGCTTCAATCTCCAATTCAACGAAACTGGCGCCGAGACTCTGAACTTCCTCTGCTACCGCTTCCCGAATATCATAAGCAGAAACCTTGGAGCCCAATCGGCGCGCAGTAGCGATCGCCTGAAGACCAGCGACACCTGCACCCAAAATCAATACGTTAGCAGGACGGACCGTTCCGGCTGCTGTCGTGAGTAAGGGGAAAAACTTGGGTAGTTCAGTCGCCGCCAGTAACACAGCGCGATATCCGCCAATAGAGCTGAGTGCCGAGAGCGCATCCATTTTCTGAGCTCTAGAAATGCGTGGCACCATTTCCATGCTGAGTGATGTGAGCCCTTTGGCCGCCATACGGGCCGAAATATCGGGTTCATCCAGCGGCTTCATAAACCCAATATAGGCTCCACCGTCTTTCATCAATCCGATCTCTTCCGCAGAAGGTGGCTGCACCTTAACGACAATATCGGACAAAAAGGCAGCTTCCCTAGAAACTAAGCTGGCACCAACCTTCTCAAACGCGGCATCGGAATAGTGCGCGGACTCTCCCGCACCTGCTTCGATGTTGAGGGTTGCGCCTGCTTTAACCAGACGCGCAACTACTTCCGGAATGAGCGCAACCAAGCGCTCTCCGGATGCAGTTTCTTTCGGAACTCCGATTGTATAAGCCATATTTCTCGGTACGTACTCATGTAAAGTCGCGATCTATATACAACCCTTCTATCATCCTTGCAACGCCTTTTCCCCTTAACGTGACTGGCGGGGAAAACCCTACGTGCTAAAAAACCGCGTTTAGCCTTAGTTAGCCTCGATTAGCTTCGAACGAATTCATGAATGAGACCAGAGCATCTACTCCTTCAGGTGGACATGCATTATAGATGGAAGCCCGCACCCCACCCGCACTGCGGTGTCCTTTTAAGGCAAGCAGACCTTCATTCTTGGCTTCTGCAATGAACTCAGCCTCTAAGTCTTCAGAAGGAAGACGGAAGGTCACATTCATGTCGGAGCGAGAGTCAGGCCGTGCCACCCCTCTGTAGAAGTCGTTTTTATCAATACGATTGTATAAAAAGGCTGCTTTTGCATCGTTTCTAGTTTTCATGGCATCTAATCCACCGAGCGCTTTCACCCAACGAAGTACCTTCTCAATCATATTCACTGCAAAAACTGGTGGTGTATGAAAGAGCTTGGCGGCGTGCGTTCGATAATCCATAAGAGTCGGAAGACCATCCGGAATCCG
>DKOG01000071.1 GCA_002469915.1 Bacteroidetes bacterium UBA7368 | reverse complement strand
TGAGGCTTGGGGATCATCAGCGGCGGCGGGCCAGGCATCATGGAGGCGGCCAATAAAGGAGCCCGCGATGCTGAGGGTATCTCAGTCGGGTTAAACATCAATATTCCCCGCGAACAGTTCTCTAACCCCTATATCGATCCAGATCGATTGGTGAATTTTGATTTTTTCTTTGTCAGGAAAGTGATGTTCGTCAAATACGCCCAAGGGTTTGTAGTACTGCCCGGTGGGTTCGGTACGATGGACGAGCTATTTGAAGCCCTCACACTCATTCAGACCGAAAAATCTAGCCAGTTTCCCGTTGTTCTGATGGGAAGTAGCTTCTGGGGTGGCTTGATAGACTGGCTTAAGAACACCATGCTGGAAGCCGGGAATATCGCAGAAAAAGACCTTGATCTATTTCGGATTACAGATGACCCGGTTGAAGCCGCTGATCTCATCACGCACTTCTACGAAACTAGAACGATGAAGCCGAATTTCTAAGCCTCAGATCACGATCTGTGCTCAGGACTGTACATTTGCCCTCTTTGATTCTGTGTTTTAGGAAACATCAAGTTTTATCCCGGCGTTGGTGCAACTTCGTAGGACCGTCTCGCTTTTACCTTTAGAGGTTCTGCATGCGGGATCGCTGAACCACCTACCGGTTTCACTTTCATTTTAGACCAATCCCAAGTAACGATGACTGTTTCCAGCTCAAAGCGGACCACCATCCTCTTCGCGATGTTTTTTGCTGCGCTCCTAATTGGCTTGAGCTCCTCCACGGCGAGCGCTCAGGCATACAAAGAAGCCTACAATGCTGCACTCGAAGCTGCTAAAGCCAAAGATCTGCCAACGGCCCTAACTAAGTTCACCGAAGCTGCTGACGGCGCTGCCGCTGAAGGCGATGGTGACGTTGAAAAGCGTTCACGCAAAGTTATCTCGCAGATTGAGTACAACTTGGGACGCCGCGAGCTGAAGGCTGAAAATTTTGACAGTGCAATTGCGCACTTCGACAACGGAATAGCCAACTATCCAACCAATGCGCTCAATTACTTGGCCCGTGCCAGTACGTTGAAAAAAATGGATCGGATTGATGACGCTATTGCTGCCTTTGCTCAGACAGCAGAAATTGCTACTGCTGCTCAGGATACCAAAACGACCCGCTCAGCTCAAGAAGCTATTCGCGGTCATTATGTGTTTTTGGCCTCCTCCGCTCTGAGCCGTAATGGTGCTCGCGCTACCGCTTCAGATGCAGACGAAGCAATGGGACATATCCAAAGCTTGCTCCAGTACGTAGATGCTGACTCTGATGCGCTGTACTACACAGCAGAAAGCCAGAAAGTAAAAGGCGAATACGATCAGGCTATTGTCAGTGCCGATCAAGCATTGGAAATGCACCGGGGAAGTCGCTCAGACAAAGCCAAAATCTACTTCGTTAAGGGTGAGTCCATGATGAATAGTGGTGATATTGCAGGAGCGAAAGCGGCCTTTACTAATGCTGCTTACGGTTCTTACCGCGCTTCCGCAGAGCATTTTCTAGAAACGCTCGGCACCAATTGATTTGAAAAGTCAGCTTTTCTGATTTATTGGGGAGGGTGGCCGAAGGCCGCCCTCCCTTTTTTTTATCTAGTCTCAGCCTACTCTTCTTCACTTTGAGTATCTTTCCGCACACTATCCACCGTAGGGTATGGACCATCTCTCAATTCATTCATCCGCTGTCATAGGACAAGACACCACGCTTGGTCAGTTTGTGGTGATCGAAGAGGATGTAGTTATCGGATCTAATTGTAGCATTGGACACCACGTTGTCATTCGCCGTGGTAGTCGCATTGGTAACTCCGTTCAGATCGGAGACCACTCCATTCTCGGACAACAGCCCATGAAAGCGGCCAACTCTGCTGTAACATCTGGTTCGGCACACGAGGGTCCGTTTTTGTCCGACCGCGTTCGTATTGGCTCCCACACCGTCCTGTATGCGGGCTGCCATCTTTCCGAAGATGTGTTCGTAGCAGATCTTGCAACAGTTAGAGAAGAAGTCACCGTTGGTACAAAAACAATCATAGGCCGCGGAGTGGCTATCGAAAATCAATGTGTCATTGGTTCACAGTGCAAATTGGAGACAAACGCCTACATCACAGCCTATTCTGAAGTGGGAGACCGCGTATTTGTTGCACCGGGCGTCGTAACGAGCAATGATAATTTTATCGGCCGCACAGAAGAGCGGTTCAAACACTTCAAGGGCGCTGTACTCAAAGATGGCGCGCGAGTCGGAGCCGGAGCCGTCTTATTACCCGGAGTGACGCTAGCTGAAGAAGCCGTTTTGGCAGCAGGAGCAGTGTTAACGAAAGATGGAGTGCCGGGCCAGGTTCATATAGGTGTCCCAGCAAAACCGGTCCGCCCCGTCCCCCCCGAGCAGCTCTTATCGGATAAGTAGGTATGAATATTCAGATGGTGGATCTCCAGGGCCAATACCTTGGAATCAAGAATGAAATTGATGCAGCCATTCAAAGCGTGATTGATTCATCAGCCTTTATAAGAGGCCCCGTCACCGCTGCGTTCGAAAAAGATTTATCCACTTATTTAGACGGTGTCGGTTCTATTGGTGTCGCCAATGGCACCGATGCTCTTCAAATAGCCCTCATGGCGCTGGACATCGGGCCGGGAGATGAGGTCATTGCCCCTTCTTTTACCTTTGTCGCGACCGCCGAAGCTGTCGGACTTTTGGGCGCCACGACCGTATTTGTGGATATCGATCCCAAGACGTTCAATATGGATGCAGCCGAAGTAGAGCGGCTCATCACTCCAAAGACCAAAGCCATTGTACCAGTGCACTTGTTTGGCCAGTGTGCCAACATGACAGCCATTATGGACATTGCCGAGGCAAACGGAATTGCGGTAATTGAGGATGCTGCTCAGGCGGTTGGGGCATCTTGGGACGGAAAAAAGGCCGGTTCATGGGGCGAGATGGGTACACTATCGTTTTTCCCTACAAAGAACCTGGGCTGTTACGGTGACGGCGGTGCGGTTTTGAGTAAACGAGCTGATCTGCTTGAGCACGCTCGGTTAATCTCCAACCATGGATCCAAAAAGAAGTACCACAACGAAGTCGTTGGCGTGAATTCACGGCTAGACGCCATTCAAGCGGCAATTCTAGGCGTGAAACTGAAGAAACTAGACGAGTATTCCGAAGCAAGAAGGCGTGCTGCATCTCGCTATACCGAGTTTTTGCACGACCTACCAGGCGTAGCAACTCCGATAATCGATTCAAGGGGTACCCATGTATTCCATCAATACACGATGCGAGTTCTTGGAAACGATCCGTCAAAGCGGGATGCAGTTCAATCCCATCTTAAATCCAACGGTATCCCCTCGTTCGTGTACTACCCCGTACCGTTACACCTGCTGCCCATCTACAAAAACGATACCGTCTCGTATCGAGTTGGAAAGATGGATAATACCTTGGTTGCGGCCAATGAAGTACTTTCTTTGCCTATGCACACCGAACTTACGGAAGAGCAGCTTTCGTTTGTCGCTGCAGCCGTTAGGTCGTTTTTCTAAACGCCTTAGTGAGAGGCCGTTACGCGGAGCATTTCTTCGGCTGTCGTAACACCCATTGAGACGAGCACACGGGCAGAATCAGCTAGTGTTAACATGCCATCGGCGATGGCCTGATCTCGAATCGAATCTTCATCTATTGCTTCCGCTGATTCGGCAATCATATTGCGAATCTCGCGCGTGAAGTACAGTGTTTCACAGACAGCTCGACGTCCCTTGTAGCCATTGCCATTACATTTTGGACAGGCAGCGCCTAGTTGGGCTGTGTAAAAAGTCGTTTTGGAGATTTCTTCCTCGCTAAACCCAAGTGATTTGAGTAGTACAGGATCGGGATCATGATCAATTTCTTTACACTCTGAGCATACTTCTCGGATCAATCTCTGGGCCACAACTAGGTTAATGGCATAAGCGATGAGAAAGGGTTCAACGCCCATTTTATACAGACGACTCACCGCTGCAGGAGCATCATTTGTATGCAACGTAGAAAAGGTGAGATGTCCCGTATTAGCCAGTTTAATAGCTAATTCAGCCGTGTGTTTGTCACGCATCTCCCCAACCATGACGATGTCTGGGTCATGGCGTAGAATGGCGCGCAGAGCACCTTAAGATCTAGTTTATTGCTGAGCTTAATCTGGCGGACGCCTTTAATGATGTACTCAACAGGGTCCTCCACGGTCAACACATTCACTTCCGGTGTAACTACCTGATGCAGTGCCGCGACGAGCGTTGTACTCTTACCTGAACCCGTTGGGCCGGTCAGAATCAACATGCCGTGAGGCTGCCGGATGGCTTGGTTGAATCGATCCAGGGCTACATCGAGCATCCCCAGTTTAGTAATGTCAGTCAACACTTTCCGATCATCCAAAATACGGATGACTATACTTTCGGCTCTCATATCCTGATTCGCAGAGGCAATGGGCAGAATCGATACACGAAATCGAATCAATGCACCATCAATGTCTCTCTGAATGAAGCCATCTTGAGCGGAGTCTCGTTCAAACCGATCCACGTTGGTCGAGTTGTCCTTAACTACGGCTAAAAATGCTTCCGGATGAACTTTGTCTTCGGTGTGCCACTTTTTCAATCGACCATCCGTGCGGAAGTGAATTTCCACTTGCCGATTGGGATTTGGAAACAAGTGAATATCCGAAGCTCCTTGCCTTACCGACTCTACAAGAGAAGCCTCAAAAAGGTTGATCAGCTTAGAACGACTGATTTCTGCTTCAAGAGCATCCTCATCAAGTTCATCTTCACCCTCGTCATAAGACATACCCAGATCAAAGGCATCTGTGTCTTCGGTCATTCGCTCGAGAAATTCGTTCTTTCTCGGAAAAATCTCGTCTAAAAGGCTTAAAATCGCGGACTCCGAGGCATAGCGCAACTCGAAGCGCCCCAAGTCTAACTCGTGAACGAGTTTATTTACGTCTGGGTTTGTCGGATCGGGAGTAATGAAAATGATACGACCGGTTCCTGTTTCAAAGTCGATAGAATGCTCAAAGGGTACAAGCAACATTTCCATCATCTCCTCACGGTGCGTATCCGCAAGCGTATCCATCGTCAAACGAACGAAGTCATGGTCAGGTCGATGTTCAGAAATGGCCTCAATCTTGAAGGCATACACTTTGGCTGCCGCTTCATAGATTTCTTCTCGATTGACAGATTTTAAATCCGCTAGGATTCTCCAGAGCGTAGTATTGCCTCCTTGCTGGTCGAGCAATACGATGGCTTCAGAAACATCTGCTTCTGTTACGACCTGCTCAGCGATCAAGCTCCTAACTACTCGATCCTTACGAATACGTCGTTCAAGCTCAGAAACCTCAACGGGATCAAGTGGAGCAACGCTCTCAGCTTGAACTTCGACGTATTCTCCTTCGTCAACTTCAAGATCGAAATTAATCTCAGTAACCGCAGTCGCTTCAAATTGCTCAACCTCTTGTCCTTTCTCCCCACACCAAGCAACGCCTAATTCCAGCGATTTGTAAATGACCTGGGAAGGTGAGAAACGACACTCTACCAAAACAGGACACGCCAATAGGGCGGCCTGTACTTTTAAATTTAGCGGATCACTGGAAAGAACCACCATCGAATACTGATCCAGGGCCTCATTCAGTTCCAATATCACGGGTACCAACCCAGCTGACAACAATCGTGCTGCATCGGTGACGTCCATTGCTTTCAGGACGGTATCGAAAAAATCGCGCGTTGGCGGTGTATCCAGGTCCGGCTGAAATGTATAGCCTTGTTGTTCGGCTACAGCCGCTTGAACCTGTACCTCGTCCGTTTCTGGATGTGCGCAGAGAACGCGCCATAAGTCTACACCTGCTTCGCGGTGCCGAATGGAATCGAACACTTGAGACATGGTTACCACGTCTGACTCAAGCAGAGCTAGGGCTATTTCGTCTTTTACTACACCCGATATGGGAGCATCCAAATCTCCAGAATGACCAAATGCAGGACGCGTGTTGACATCTGCACGTGAATCCGAGACCATGTGGTCGTCAACGATCTCATTCAGAAGCTGATCATCCACTAACTGAGATAAATTGGCTTCAGAATCCTGTATCAGATCATAAGCGTCTTGCTGCTCAACCTGATTAAATTCTGATTCCGAATCCACGTCAGCGAGCGCAGTGCCGTAAATCTCTTCCAGGGTACACGTTTTTAGCTCTGATGCTTCTTTCGATCCACCTTCAAGCAATCGAAGCGCATCGGACATTTCGTCCAAGGACATCGCACTCAGTTCACCAAATGCCTGCTCTACTAGTTTCCCCTGATCCTTCTGAATTCCAGAAGTCCCTTCTGCGGAGTGGTTAGATCCACCCGCAGTGCGGAAACGCGCTATGTTGAACAGTTTTTTTGACATGATTGGAGTTTGTATCGTCCCCTTAGTTCATGAAATCGGTCGCAGATGGAGAAACCAAAGCCAATTCTGAAGAAAGTATGGTCAATGCCATAATCGCGACGGTAATGATTAGTGCCACTCCCGTCTGGATCATCTCTACAACCGAGTTCAGTTTCAGGGATGTTTCATTCTCATAATAGTCTGCCATCTGGCGAGCACTGGTTCGAACATTACCGGTCTCCGAACCACTTCTAAACCGTGCTAACGCCATCGGAGTGAATACTCCAGACGATTCCATGGCTTTGACCAGATCTACTCCCTGAGCGACCATCATGGGTATAGTTACCGTCTTGACTTTATGTTCGATATACTTGTTTCCACTCGCTTCTGCGGCAATTTTAATAACTGAGATATTATCGCCGCTTCCCGAATACAAGACCGCAAATACACGACAGAAAATCTCAATATTCAGCTTGAGGAGCAATCCTCCAATAACAGGTATTCTGATCATATATCGATGCATTATAAACGTACCTTTTTCCGATTTCAGAAAGGCGGATACCCCTCCAAAAACAGCGACACAGTACAGAAAAACCCATCCATAATTGTTGTCCATCCATTTAGAAAAGTCGAGCGTTTTCTGAGTCATAGGCGGCAATTCAATGCCGAAATTTTCAAATAACCCAGCGGTCTGAGGAAAGATGTACCAGACATAAAAAACGAATGCAGCCATCAAAATTAGCAACGTGATTACTGGTGTAATCATAGCACTCTTAATACTTTTTCGGAACTCATTTTGGCGTTCCAGGAAGCGAGCAGTTGCTTCATAGATCTCAGACATGTTTCCAGTCTGTGATGCTATTCCGAGCATATAGGCAGTAAATTTGCCTAGCATATGTTGCTGTTTCATGAAAGCCTGTTGCGCTTCCATTCCTCCTTTCAAGTCCGCATTCAAATCACGTATGACCTGTTTGAGACTGTTTGATGAGACATCAGCCACCAACAAGTTGAGTACTTCATCAAAAGGAAGCTTCTCTTTTAAAAGGTTGGCAGACAAACGCACAAACATAATCAAGTCATTCTGAGGAGGTTTGCGCTGAATCTCAAATAGCTTTTTTTGAACCTTGAGTACTTCAAGACCCATTTTGGTGAGCGCAATACGTAGTTCTTCTTCGGAAAATGATTTCTGCTCACCTTGGATCACTTTCCCATTGAGATGCCTCACCTTATACAGAAAGGTCTGGCGTTGCTCAATATCTCGCGTGCGAAAGGAATGGCGCTCAGCCAACGATTCTACTCGCTTCTTGGCAACCTTTGAGCTAGGTGCAAATACCGTTCCTTGGACCGGTTGCCCTGCCTGGCTAATACCGTTAAATCTGAATTCTTTGACTGCCATTGTTGCCTCGACTATTCGACGGTATAGGCTCCCGTGTAATTAATGTCCGTAGAATCAATAGAGTAGTCTTGAAGCCAAGTGCGAACGCCGATATCTGGATACCTGGTGCTATTGCCAGTAATGACTACTGCAGAAGCGGTAACACTGGTAATCTCATACTTAGCATGGTGCGTTTCGGCTTCCATGTGTAATCGAGGCAGTCCGTCAGTACCTAACCCAGCATAGCTGGCGTTACCACCAGCAAACGGGTCTTTTTTTGTTTTCCAATAAACAGCTGATGTAGCAATCTCCAGGTTTCTACTGATCAGATTGTCCGCTTCGAACTGCTTCATTTTTTCGAAAAATGCTGTAATCCCAACCAAAACTGCCACTGCCGCGACAATGATGCCCATTACAAGTAGTAAAAGTTGTTGCTGTCCCATCTGCTCGATGGTTAGTGAATAGAAATAAAGGCGTGATGCCCCATGTATTCTGTATCGGCGGTGGTTCTAGGTTCTTAACAGATTCAATTACACAAAAAAAGCTGAGGGGTCTGCTTACGCAGACCCCTCAGCTTAAAATCTTTCTTTGATAACGCTAGTTATCAGAGACTCAGATATTATCCGGATTAATTAATCTCGGTTGAAATATCTGCTGAAGACGTTCCATCAATCGTTACTGTAACAGTATTCAAGACTGTCGTTCCGTCGGCTTCGTACCCATAGGCAGTCACAACAAGATCTGTTGTAGCTTGACCGGAAAGCGCGTAAACGCCGTTCAAGTTTTCGTATTCACCTGCTATTGCAAGATGAGGATTCAAACCCTGCTCGCCATCTGGATAGCCAATCTGACCGAAATCTAGACCGGTCCAGTTGGTAGCTGAAGAGCCGCCGCCGAATGCTGCTGGTTTAAGTTTCCATGCCTGAGCATCGGCCGCAATACGAATAGCATCATTGACGAGTGCATCCGCATTGGTTTTCTTCATGTTTTCAGAAAAAGCCTGGATACCTACTACGACGGCTAAACCGACGATTACGATACCGAGTACGAGAAGTAAAAGTTGCTGCTGACCCATTGGTAAATCTCCTTGGTTGTTTGGTTAAGTCAGTTATTGTGGTAGAACGCACTTCGTTCGGAAAATTCGTTCTGCTTGCTGTATCGACAACCGCACTCCAGTCTTAAGAAATAAATCCGAAAAATATTATTTGGTATATCTGAATTCCCGCATGTGCGCGACAAAACCTTGCCTCTTTGGCGCAACACCCCGTTCAACCATGCGTAATAACGTTAACTAGTATTCCAAACGATGATTTTAAATCGAGGCCAAACCATGGTTGATAAAGAAAAAGTGCGCGTAACGATGGAAGAAATGAAAGTCAAAGGCAATCAGCTTGTTGACAAAGTGAAAGAACTCATTGAGGAAGGCAACGCACGCAGCCTCCAAATCCGAAAGGATGATCGAACCCTGATGGAAATTCCATTGTCTATCGGAGTGGGTGGTGCAACAGCAGCCATTTTTATAATGCCTACTCTCGCAGCTGTCGGAGCATTGGCCGCGCTAGTCTCAGATGTCGATATCGTAATTGAACGTGAGCATCCAGATGTCACCGACGTCGAGGTTGAGGAAGTCGAAACTGAAGCTAAATGATCCTATCTTCGGGTTCTCTCTACCTGAAGTACCTGTCACTGTAGCTTGAATATGCATACTACCCAGGAAGAGCGCGGTGCGAATAATGATTCGCGCCGCGCTCCTGTTGTTTTTGAGGATATCCTCTCCGCAGCTGAATTGATTCGGTCACACGCTAGGCGAACGTCCATTGTTACCTCTAAGTCGGTCAACGAAGCAACAAATGCAGACGTATATATAAAGCCTGAAAATTTTCAACGTACCGGGGCTTTCAAGTTTAGAGGTGCCTTCAACGCGCTGAGTAGACTAACGAAGGACCAACGGCAGGCTGGAGTGTTAACCTATTCCTCTGGAAATCATGCACAAGCCATCGCTTTATCGGGGACTCTCCTTGGTATAGAGACGACTATTGTAATGCCTAATGATGCGCCAGCGATTAAACTCAGAGCAACCAAGGCCTACGGCGCCGAGGTTATCACCTACGACAAACATTCCGTCGTCAGAGAGGAACTCGCCGGAAAAATTGCGGCAGAACGTGGTATGACTATTATTCCCCCATATGACCACCCGCACGTTGTAGCAGGTCAAGGGACTGTCGCCTTAGAATTACTTTCAGACGTAGCTGACCTAGATTACGTGTTTGTCCCCTGCGGTGGTGCTGGCTTACTATCAGGATCTGCTATTGCTGCGAAGGCTCTTCAACCATCCTGTAAAGTGATCGGCGTTGAGCCGGCCGCCGGCGACGACGCTACCCGGTCATTCCGTTCAGGAACGCTTCAAACGGTTGCCAATCCAGATACGATTGCTGATGGGGCCAGAACACCCTATCTCGGAAAAATCACCTTCCCTCTTGTAATGGCCCATGTAGACGACATGATTACGGTCGAGGACCAAGAGATTGTTGAAGCCATGGATTTGCTTTGGAATCGAACCAAAATGATAGTTGAACCAACCGGAGCCATGTCTACGGCAGGTGTCATGGGAGGGAAAGTAGATGTAAAAGGTGCTAAAGTAGGCGTCATCATTAGCGGCGGAAATGTTGATCTAGCATCGGCACTGACGTTATTCCAAAAATACCTTGCTAATTGAATCCCATCGCATCGCACAACTCCGGTCGTACCTAGATCCGATAGCAACTAGATTTGAACAGGCAACGTTTATTCAGGATGACCCCATTTCCATCCCGCATGGATTTGAGGATCCTCGTGACCGGGAAATAATTGGCCTTTTTGCTGCCTTGCTCGCTTGGGGCCGACGAGACATCATGCTAGCAAAGCTAGGAGACCTGTGCGAGAGAATGGACTTTCGTCCCGCTGATTTTATCTCAAGCTATTCGATTCAGAAAAGAGACCGAATCGATGGGTTTGTCCATCGGACATTCAATTCCTCAGACTTGGAAGGCCTCATTCTCTCCTTACAAGCTCTTACCGCTAAACAAACCCTTGAATCGGTGTTTGTAGCGGGTGCTACGGGAGATGAGCCGATTAAAGGCGGCATCCAGCATCTCGCAGATCAACTTTTTAATCACGTCCCCGGACAACCCGCGCGAATCAGAAAGCATTTGGCGCGTCCCTCAACTGGCTCCGCCTGCAAACGATGGAATATGTACCTGCGCTGGATGGTCCGCTCCGGACCTGTTGATATGGGGCTCTGGAAGCAAATTCGCACTGAGGACCTGATTCTTCCCCTCGATGTGCATTCCGGTACCCAAGCACGAGCCGTGGGACTACTTAGTCGAAAGTCGAATGACTGGAAAGCAGCGATTGAGCTAACAGAAAACTGCCGCGCACTTTGTGCGCTTGATCCCTGTAAATATGATTTTGCTCTATTTGGGGCCGGATCTGCTGGAGAGACCCTAGACCACATTATTTAGGATGAGATTGATCGGCCACGTGTGATCCTATCGCATGGTACGCTCTTTGGTGAAACACGATCGGACGTGCGGGATCTCCCTCGTCCACCTGCTCAACGCATCCCAAGATGATCGAGTGATCACCCCCATTTAGAACTTGCCTCTTCTTGCAATCAAACCGGACCAAGTAATTCTTTAGGGTAGGGATATTATCAGATCTAACCTCGATCTTAGTGGGGTCTAATTGATCCCTAGACACCTTGTTGGAGTCTGCGAATTGATCTGAAAGGTCAGCCTGATCATCTCTGAGAACATGAACGAGAAATCGTTCTGCCTCAACAATATGATCATGAATTACGGAGGCTTGCTGCACATTGAAACAGACCAGAGGTGGGTCTAGTGAAAGCGAAACAAATGACCCTATTGTTAAACCACAGGGACCCTCCGCGGCATCAAAAGTGACTACGGTAACAACCGTTGGAACTTGTCTAAATCCGCTCTTAAATGCTTCTGGAGTAACCGGATTAAACGAACTGCCCATATTCTTTGACATAAAGTTCTGGTTTAGGAGAAAACATCTTTTACTCTTGAGAAGAACGACTTTCGATCGCCAAGGGAATCGGGATCGGGCGTAAATGACTCAGAATCCTTCATATTCTTCATCCATTCTGTCTCCTCATCGGTCAGCGAAACAGGCGTCCAAACATGAATCCGCACCATCTGATCTCCAATCCGATTGGATTCAATATCAGGTAGCCCACGTTCACGCATACGGAGAATCTTACCTGACTGAACCCCAGCGTCAATCTGAAGCCGGGCACGTCCTTTCAACGTAGGTACTTCGACTTCTGTACCCAAAGCGGCATCAGGTATGGAAATGTATAGTTCATGGTATATGTCTAATCCTTCACGCGTAAAGTCGGTGTGAGGCTTTTCTTCAATTTCAACGCGAAGATCCCCGGACGGTCCACCCCTCAACCCAGCATTACCGGCCCCTCGGAGGGTAAGATAGTGCCCTTCCAGAACGCCAGCAGGGACGGTAATATTGATCGTTTCCTCTCCCTTGATCCGCCCCTCACCGGAGCACTCGGAACAAGGATTCTTAATGATCCTACCTTCTCCTCGACACGTTGGACACGGCTGGACGTTTACAAATTGTCCAAACACGGAACGTGTTACCTGACGGACTTCACCCTGCCCTTGGCAGGTCGTGCACGTATCATACCCGGTGGACACGTCATCCACGCCTTTTCCTGCACACGTGTCGCAGGCGACGTTTTTACGCACCTTGATCTTTTTCTCGGTGCCTTCTGAAATATCTTCAAGAGAAAGGGGAAGTTTGATACGAAGGTCGCTTCCAGGTCTTCCTTGCCGCCCCCCTTGCCCACCACGGGCCCGACCGCCGAACATTTCGTCAAAGATGCTCCCACCACTTCCGAAGATATCGCTGAACGCACTGAAAATGTCATTAATGTCTTGAAAGCCAGCTCCACCACCGCCTGTACCCCGAACTCCAGCATGACCGAACTGATCATATCGCTGGCGTTTAGCAGGATCAGAGAGTATCTCGTAAGCCTCTGCAGCCTCTTTAAAGTTATCCTCGGCCTGAGTATCTCCTGGATTTCGATCAGGATGGAATTTCAACGCCAGCTTCCGATAAGACTTTTTGAGTTCATCGGCTGAGGCGCCCTTCTGGACACCTAGGATTTCGTAGTAATCTCTCATATCAAGTGGTTACAATTACGCGTGCATGGCGCAGGACCTTGTCGCCCATACGATAACCACGCTGAATCTCGCTCACGACCATTCCTTCTTCTTCACCTTCGCCGGCCGGCTGCTGCATGAGCGCTTCGTGCTCATCCTCATTAAACGGCTTGCCAACTGATTCAATGGGCTCGACGTTCAATTTTGTGAGCTCATCCATGAGCTTCTGATAAACAAGCTCTACTCCACTTTTCAACGATTGATACGCGGGGGACAATGCACCCTCATTTTCGCCTTCAGCTTGTGCTGTCGCGTCAAGAGAGCGGTGAAAGTCATCGGTTACATCCAACAATCGCTGGATGACGATGCTTTTTCCAAGTGAGACAGATTGAGCCTTCTCTTGCTCCGTCCGACGACGATAGTTCTGAAACTCAGCTGCCTGCCGCTTCAACTGATCCGTGCTCAATTCCAAATCTTCCTTGAGACGTTCAATTTCCAGAGCTCGGTCAGCCAGTTCATCAATAGCGGAGAGCACATCCATGTTGTTGTCTTCACCCAATCCTTCTAAAGGTTCGGCAGACTCCTGTTCTTCGATGGGTTGTGTTTTTTTTGCGGCCATGGTTATGGGTCAAGTAGCCTGATTAATTAGGCAAGATGTTCAGAAGTGCCGGGGACACTCATCAATGTGGATATTCCTTCCACGAGAGCAACTGCTCTCGCGTAATTCATTCTAGTTGGTCCGATAAGGCCAATCGTTCCTCGAAGATTACTGCGCACATACGGAGCAGAAACAATAGATAGCCTACCCGAAGAGGGATGGCTGCTTTCGCATCCAATGCGAATACGTGCTATTCCAGTTCCGGCAACACCGGCAACTTGCTCGAGGGACTGTTCTACAATCTGGGTAATGGAAGATTCATCATCCAAGAGATCAATCAGTTCCTTCACCGGTGCCATTTCGGAAAACTCGGGTTCGGATAATATGTAGGTCGTACCGTCCATTTGGATCGTTCCTGAACTGGGGGTCTCACTAAAAAGGTCGGTCGACCGATCAACAATCAGCTGAACTAATCCCGTCTCCTCATCTGTCAGATCCTGAAAGCGAGGCAAACAAGTTCTTCTAATCTCATCTAATGTGAGTCCAGCAAGCCGCTCATTCAAAAGGGACACCAATGCATCCAGCTGATCTTTTCTCAACTCAGAGTCAATCTGCATTAAAATCGTGCGGATGAATCCGCCTCTAACACTAATCACAAACATGACCGTGTCTGATGCCACTTGAACAATTTCTAGTCGCTGTAATACTCCCTCGCTCATCTTCGGGCTCAATACGACACCAAGCAGACGTGCTAATCGCGACAAAATCCGAGAACTCTCGCGAATCAAGGTCTGCGTGTCTTGAGTGGCCGACATTAATTCCCTCTCCATCACCATTCGATCTTGATCGGAAAGAACAGCGGCCTCCATCAGTTCGCTTACGAACGCCTGGTAGCCCAGCTTTGTAGGGACACGACCAGAAGAAGTGAACGGATGTCCGAGCAAACCCAGTTTTTCCAGCTCGCTCATTTCATTACGAATCGTAGCTGAACTCATTCCAAGATCAAACCGATTTTTGAGAGCAGCAGACCCAACAGGACCAGCTGACTCAATGTAGCTTTTGACAACCATGCGCAACAACGAGCGTTGGCGCGCGGATGCATGCCGAAGCGTTGTACTCAAATCGCTATGAAATCGTTTGGACAAGTCGTTGAGGGTTTGATGGAATCGCTATGCTCCTACTCAAAACGGATCTTCAAGTGTATGAAAACAGCTTTGGGTCCAACCCTCCTAAAGGGGTCAGTGTTTCCCTTCGTTTTCTTTTCAAAACCAAGTCATCGAATGACCATAAAATACAGCGGGGCTTCCTCCATTAGAGGAAGCCCCGCCTATCAGCATGTTGAATTACCAGGGTCCGCTATTCAACACGCTGAATCTGAGACTCTCTTTTAACACTGAACTCCGCACCAAAATCAGTGGAGTATGAATACTCATTGGATGATCTCATTGCATCCGAAGTCCGGTACCCATTTCTTCGACTATCTGCATAGCCGTAGTAAGCGTCATAATCGTCACTTACTGCACTGATTGCGTCTACGCCGTAGTCCCATAGCCATCCTTCGTCTTCAGGCAGGAGTGAAATTGGAGCATACCTCTGAAAATTCCGGGGATTAAACAACCTACTTCTGCGGATTGAGCTCACTTTACCACTGCGCAAATTCAATCGACCTGCACGGTATCCATCTCGATCCCGATATTTAGCCATGGCGTAGTCATTGTAGAACTCGGTTGAAATGAGTTCGAAACCTTTGCGACGGTCCCCAACAATAAATACGTCACGATCAAAAGTGATGGCACCATCACGATAAACGGTAGCTTCAATGCTAGACAGTTTAGCTGGAATTCGATCTACTGTACCCAGATACCGATCTCCTTCGTATAGAGCGATTTCTTCTATATCGATATCCAAAACAGCATAATCGTCGGTGGCATATTTCACTTTGTGACGATAAACGGTCTCCATTTCGACCCGTGTTGTACGGTCTTTGGAACCCCAACGAGCCTGCACATAGACCACTTGGCGATACCGGTATCGAGGTGACCAATGTCGCTCGTAGCGAACTACCCATGGCCATGAGATATGCACATTGATCCGGCTGTATGGACGATATCTCCAAGTAGATCTCGTATTGAATGCGATTCTCGGAGCATATCGCAGGTTATTACCACGTTTCCGAATAACAACCGACGGCTTTCGTGCTCCATTTACACGAACCGCGGATCGAGCACCTGTAAGCACTCCGCGTGCTCCGTTACCTGAAGAACGACTTGATCGCGCATCTGAATTTCGACTTCCATTACTTCGGTTTGATCCATTTCGACCTGAACCTTGGACATTAGTTCTACCATTAGATCTCTCATTAGATCGAACATTGGATCTATCGCGTGCAGATTCCCGTGTCGCCTTTCCTCGATTGCGATCCTGATTGCTATTTGTAGTAGCCGATCTAGAACCGGGAGCTTTTGAACTACGAGCTTTCGAACCGCTCGTTTTCGATCGGTCGGATGTTCGTGCTTTAGAAGAACGGCTAGAGCTACCTGCCTTCCCATTACGCACCGCAACTTTCCCTTTTTCCGTGCGGGTTCGTTGGGCCATAGACTCCGAGGGCATCGAGGCTGTGGCTAGCAGTGCGATGAGTAGCGAGAGTGTAAAACTTCTAAGGTGTGTAATGGTCTTTTTCATAATGATCTACCTCCGTTTCAGTTAGTTATCGGGTTTAGAAACGGACCCCACGCAGATCATAGACAAGACTGTGCCATTCAGGGATAGTCCCCAAGGCAAGCCCCAAATGCATCATGGCAGCTTGCAGATGCACCAAAAGGCTTCATTTAGGCCAAAACACTGTCTACTATCATAGACAAGTGAGATGCCGTCAGACCGGAACGCCCCAACTCATTAACCCACCTATATGTGCGGTCAAGGAGACCATCACTGCTGCAGCGAGAAGAAGGATAAAAGACAAAATCCGTATCCAGAGGGCAGTCCCGGGTCGAACGAGATCCTGACGACTCTGCCAAAATCCAAATACGAGTACGACCAGACTAATGCCAAGCACCCACGTTACACGTTCCGCCATTTGTTCATGTAATTGCACCAAGTCATCTATAATAGCGATCCCTTCTCCCTGCTCCTCCATCGTTTCGCCCGTCCTCGTAGATAGAAGCGCGCCAATAAAACCTAAAGCAGCCAGCCAAATCGATGAATAAAGCCAGAACAAATGATCTCTTAGTAGCCAACCAGCACAACAAATAGCGGCCAAAACAGTGAGCACGATGGGAAAATGAACCATCATCGGATGAAAAACGGGAATGGTATACGAAGAAAGCTGATCTAGCATGGTTTAACCCTGATCTAAGAGAACGCGCCCGACAGCCGAGCGTACTACCGTCAAGATATTCAATTCCCCACATCATCTCGCACTCCTATGAAGTTTCTGAAGACCCTAGTTGCCAGTACCCTCGGTTCATTGTTAGCCATCGGCGTGTTGCTCTTTTTCGGATTCCTGTTCCTGTTTGCGATTGCAGCAGCCTCCGATCAGCGACCACCGGTAAGCGCAGGGTCAGTCATGACGGTCGATCTTCGGGGCACGCTACCTGAGCAGGTATCGGGCGATCCACTTACGCAATTGATTCTAGGCGAGTCGGCTATCGACATTCACAAGCTAACGAATGCAATCGAAGCGGCTGCCGATGATTCACGTATCGATGGAATTTGGATCCGAACAGGTGGAATGGTCTCTTCGTGGGCGACTCTTGAAACCCTTCGCCGCTCCCTTCTACAATTCAAAGAGTCCGGAAAAGGCATCGTGGCTTCAAGTACCGTCCACTTTATAACCGAGGCCGAATACTTTGTCGCCTCGGTAGCCGATAGTATTTTCCTCGATCCCGAAGGAGTGTTCGAATTCAACGGATTTGCCTTCACGTCCACATTCTACGGAGGTCTGCTCGACAAATTAGGAGTCACCGTAGAAGTAGTCAGAGCTGGAAACTTCAAAAGTGCCGTAGAGCCGTACACCAGAACAGATATGTCAGAAGCCAACAAGGAGCAACTTCAGGCCCTTGTAGATGGAATGGACCGCTCTTTCGTCTCTAGCGTAGCTGCATCCCGAAATATGTCTGAGGATCAGGTGCGTCAATTGATGGACACCGATATCATGTTTTTTTCGAGGGATGCGTTGGATAAAGGCCTCGTGGATGAATTGCTGTACGAAGATGAAATCCAGCAGATGCTCAGGGGTTGGACCGGACAAGACGCCGACGAGAAACTAAGGACTGTTTCCGCAGCCAACTTTGCATCTCAGATCCGAGCACCACGCGCGACGGACAAAATTGCGGTGGTACATATCACTGGTATGATGATCGCTGGCTCCGGTTCAACGTCTCCACTGGGTGGAGGAAGCGTTGCTGCCTCACGAACCGTTGCCAAGTCCATACAGCAAGCTCGAGATCGATCTGGAGTCAAAGCCATGGTCATTCGTGTTAACTCACCGGGGGGCTTCGCCCCAGCCGGAGACGCCATGCTCCGTGAAATCCAACGAACAGCCGAAGAGATGCCGGTCATTATTTCGATGGGCGATGCTGCGGCATCCGGCGGGTATTGGATCGCAACGGGTGGAGAGTACATATTTGCCGAAAGAAACACCATCACAGGCTCTATTGGCGTTTTCTCCGTGTTTTTCGACACCAGTGATCTCTTAGAAGATCGCCTTGGTATCACGTTCGATCACGTTGCGACAGGACCATCGGCCGACATGTTTTCTGGTGTTCGCGGATACTCACCGGCTGAACGGGCCATGATGCAACGGAGCACGGAGTCTACCTATACCTCATTTCTCGAGAAAGTAGCAGAAAGCAGAAGTATGACCGTGGAAGAAGTAGATGCCATCGCGGGAGGTCGCGTATGGACGGGAGAGGATGCGCTTAAAATTGGCTTGGTCGATGAACTAGGTGGTCTCGACGCGGCTATTGCATACGCAGCCAAACGCGCCGAGCTATCGCCAGACGATGTGCAGGTAGTCCGATATCCAGGTATGAAGACCTTTGTGGAGCAAATGGCCTCATCACCTCTAGCCACGGTTCGTAGTATGACGGAGCTTCAGGATTGGCCGCTGGCAAGCGAAATGAATACGTTGACCAATGTACTTGCCGAACAAGGCAAGCCACAGGCGCTCTGGCCCTATTCCATTTCCATTCGCTAGCGAGGGCACTGCCTTAGATTAGGCTTTGCCCCGTCATGGAATCTGGTTTCTGAATATCCAGCATATCCAAGATGGTTGGTGCGACATCGCCCAGTTTCCCATGGCGTACGGCCCCCGAGAATCCCTCTTTAATGATGATATGAG
>DKOG01000191.1 GCA_002469915.1 Bacteroidetes bacterium UBA7368 | reverse complement strand
ACGGCAACTCAATGGTCGGTGAGCCTACGCCTTGGGAGCCGTCTGAAGAGTATCCGCATATCGGGCACATCGATCAGACCGATGATACCCGGCGCGGTATGGGCTACGCAGGCGTTACGCGCTTGCAAGCCTTTGTCGAGGGCGGCGGCGTCTTCCTGACGTCCGGCCCTTCGTCCGCCATTCCTATTGATGCGGGCCTTACGCGCCGTGTCAGCATCCGCCAGACACGCTCGCTCCAGGCCCGCGGTTCGCTCGTCCGCACCCAGGTCGCGGACTCGCTCAGCCCAATCGCATACGGATACCCGCATGATGGTGACATTCCTGCCTACTTCAGCCAATCCCCCGTGTTCAGCGTGAACTCAAACGTCGGTGGTTATCGCACGCCTGATTGGCAGAAAGACCTCGCGTGGGAAACAGAAGTCCCACGGACGGTGCTCTCGTTCGCCAAAAGCAATTTGAACATGAGTGGCATGCTCCAAAATCCCGGTGAGCTTCAGGGCGCACCTGCCGTCTTGGATGTGCCTGTTGGCGATGGACATGTTATATTGTTCGCAACACGCCCCGTCCGCCGCTGGAACACGCATGGTAACCATGCGCTAGTGTGGAATGTGCTTCTGAACTGGAATGATTTAAGGGTTGGGTGGCCTGAAAGGAAAAAAGAGGACTGATTAAGTCACATTCCTGGTGTCCACCAGAACCGGCGCCTTTTCTTTGATCATAGCCCAATCATAATCGCTATGATCAGTGACGATTATGGCACAATCGCATGCATCAAGAGCAGTGTCAAGGCTTGTCTCTGACCGCATATTGAAAACATGATCATTTATCACCGGAACGTGGTGATCGTAATAGATCACATTCCCTCCTTTCCGTTCGAGCAACTGAATTATATCAAGAGCCGGACTTTCTCGGACATCTGATATGTCCTTCTTATATGCTACGCCTACCACAAGAACTGTACTCCCTTTGATGGACTTCTCCTGATCATTGAGCCTGTCTTGTACTTTCTGAGCCCAGTGCTCTGGCATGGCCGTATTCACTTCACTCGCCAATTCAATAAATCGAGCGGTGTAGTTCAAGGTCTTTAGTTTCCAAGACAGATAATGTGGGTCAATTGGAATACAGTGCCCCCCCAGACCCGGACCAGGTGTGAACTTCATGAAGCCGAAAGGCTTGGTAGCCGCTGCATCAATTACTTCCCAAGCGTCCACTCCCAATTTTTCACACATCAACAGCACCTCGTTCACAAGTCCTATATTGACCGCACGAAATGTGTTTTCAAGCAACTTGACCATTTCCGCCGCTTCTGGACTCGAAACGGGCACGATGGTATCAATAGCCCTTCCATAAATCGTGGTTGCCTGCGAAATACATGCTTCAGTAATCCCGCCCAAGACCTTAGGAGTATTTTTAGTGGTGTAGTCGTCTCGACCGGGATCAACTCGTTCGGGACTGAAAGCAAGAAAAAAGTCTTCTCCGACAGCTAGCCCACTCTTTTCCAACTGCGGAAGAATGACTTCTCGTGTAGTACCCGGGTAAGTCGTGCTTTCCAGGATCACTGTTTGACCTTTTTTCAGTCGAGGCGCAATTTCGTTTGTCGCCGAAACGATGTAAGATATATCTGGGTCTCTTGTTTTACTTAACGGGGTAGGTACGCAGATGGAGATAGCATCTACTTCTTTGAGCAAATCGAAATCGGTTGTACCAGTGATCAACCCTGCTTCGACCAGTGATACCAAACGGCTTGACGGGATATCTTCGATATACGAGCTTCCACCGTTCAAAAAGGATATTTTTTCATCAGACACATCAAATCCGATAACACGAACTCCAGCTTCAGCAAATACAACAGCTAGCGGTAGACCTACATATCCCATCCCGATGATACCGAGCGTGGGCAAGTTTTGATTACTCATTTCAGCTAACATGTATTTTGATTAGTCGCCGTATTCAGGACGGCCAACAGAGGTATATTCGAATCCCATTTTTTTCATCCTGTGCGGTTTGAACAGATTCCGTCCATCAAATACAACCGGGTTTTTGAGCTTTAATTTGATTCGATCAAAATCTGGACGACGAAATTCATGCCATTCGGTTAAGACCGCTAGAGCATCTGCATCTTCTAGCACTTCGTATGGCTCACTTCCGTATGCTATCGCATCTCCAAATACGGCTTTTGTCGTACCCATTGCCTCCGGGTCAAAAGCGTGAATTTGAGCTCCTGCTTTAAGTAATTCTTGTATTACATAATGAGCTGGGGACTCACGCACGTCATCCGTTCGCGCCTTAAATGCTAATCCCCAAACTGCGATTCGTTTTCCTTCCAAGGACCCACCAAAACTCGACACGATACGATCTGCCATTTGAATGCGTTGACGGTCATTCACATTGAGGACAGCATCTAGAATCTTAAAATCATAACCATACTCATCTGCAGTGCGCTTTAAAGCTTGAACGTCTTTGGGGAAACAGCTCCCACCGAATCCAATGCCTGGGTATAAAAATAAATTCCCAATGCGACTATCAAGACCAATGCCTTTTCGAACTTGATCCACATTTGCACCAACTTCTTCGCATAAGTTTGCTACTTCATTGATAAACGAAATCTTGGTGGCAAGAAATGAATTAGCAGCATACTTGGTCATTTCAGATGATCTTTCGTCCATTACCAAAATAGGATTGCCTTGGCGTACAAATGGCTCATAAATAGTCCGCATAATTTCAGCAGCCCGTTCTGACCTAGTGCCAACAACCACACGTTCCGGTTTCATGAAGTCTGCGACGGCAACTCCTTCGCGCAAGAACTCAGGGTTTGAAACTACATCAAAGTCTTCTCCTACATTCAGCTTTCTAGATTCCATAATTTCGCGAACTGCATCTGCCGTACCGACTGGAACGGTACTCTTATTCACGACGACGTGATATCCTGAATCACTAGATCCTGCCCACAAATCAGCCAGATCGCCTGCCGCCTTCTTCACGTACGAGAGATCTGCCGCTCCGTTTCCTCCCGGTGGGGTCGGAAGTGCCAAAAACAGCACATCAGACCCAAAAGCCGCTCTGGCTAGGTCTGTGGTAAAATCCAAACGACCCTCTTTGATATTTCTCTTTAGAAGCATCTCGAGTCCCGTTTCATAGATAGTTGGCACCCCCCGTTTGAGCTGCTCAACTTTTTTTTCATCGATATCCACACAGAGAACATCAAATCCCATTTCAGCAAAACAAGTTCCAGTTACGAGACCGACATACCCAGTCCCGACGATTGCGATGTGCATATTTTTTCACTTATGACAATGATTTGAGAAACTACGGGTTGAGTATCCCGAAATCATCTTATTTCAACCTTTACAATTTGAAAATCTGATTCAACGAATACTTCCGGTCTACTTTAACCACGATACGCCCCAAAGTCGCTTCCATTACTTGGTCCAAGAGCGCTTCGGCCTCAAATTCAGGATCTAGGACCCCTTGTTCTTCTGAATACGTCAGGATGTTGGACTCTGCATTCAGCCGCAACGTATTAAATCGCTGCGCTTGTTCTTCCAAAAACTCCCTGACTGCCGAAACCCGACGCCGACTGTGAACTTATTTTGTAACTACAGAATGTATCGGCAAACATATCGGAAATCAGAGCAGCTTCTCTGGAGACCGCACTCGATGAGTGAATCTGAATAAGGTCTACAGCCTACATCCGGGTAGACAGGCTATGGTAATAAAGTCTTTCTGTAGACGCTGAGCTACGTCGGGTTGGGTCATGGGTCCATTCCCACCTTCTGGAATCAGCGCTGAGAACAGGTTCCCCGTACGTGAACTACCTTTCAATCCATCAACGCGTCCGCAACTCGCAAAATTTCAGATTCTTCCCATTTAGAGGCGCATTAGCACCATGAGAGGATTCAGAATTGGACAACTCTAAAAAGTGCCAAAGCCGTTTTCTGACATTCAATTGCAAATCTCACTTTCAAATGAACCCGAAGCCCCCGGGCCACCTATTTATTTCCAAATTGCTGTAAAATGATAACAATCGTCCCAAACATACTTACAATCGGGAATACATCTCTCCATCGGAAACCTTGCTGGGTAACCACCTCATAACTCAGGATATCATCACTTTGCACCTCTGGATCTTCGCCTTGAACCACAATTTCGTTTTTCATTTCGACCTGATGAATGATTAGTCGCTGCGCATCGCTTATTCTGTGCAATTTCAAACTAATCTCCGTAGTCGACCTTCTTGTCCGAGGCCCCAGTTGCGGGCCTCCCGTGAGCGAGATCAGCTCACTAAGTTTGGTACCTCGAGGAATTTCATACAAGCCGGGATATCGCACAGCTCCCCAAACGTGCATTTTGATCGTTACGTCTCCCTGCTCCGAATAATTGTAGTATGCAGCCGTACTCAATCGTGATCTATCCAAATCCACGACTTGGGCTTGGACGTTGCTAAATGCTAAAATCAGTATGGTACAGGCGAAAATTCTAACCATCATTATGAAAAACTCCACTTAAAAACCAGCTATTGTCGCAACCTGCAGATATACTGAGCCAATTACTTAATCAGTTCCACGGTATGCTAAACTAATCCATTTATATCTGTATTAAAGGGATTGAAGACCAACTCAGGAGACCCAGGCCTCTCACAAACTGAACCCACACTAGTAAACTTCTTCAGCTCTCCGGCCCTTGCTCTGGCATGAGGCCCTTCGCGTCGCGAAGTTCACACACTTCCAAGGGGGTACTCATAAAGATCTCGAAAAACTCGGCAACATCAAAGAGATCTCGTGCCTTTTTCATTTGGCCTCGGAGACGGAAATAAACGAACAGAGAACGATGATTCTCGCATCGACCATCAGCATGGCAGTCTTTAAGACGCACCAGTTTTCTACCCGCCCCTAATTCGATGTACAAGCTCAATAGCCGGGCGAGCGTCAGCGAGCCCGTATCCTCCCCCATTCAAGATGTCTTGGTAGACGGCCGTATGGAGATCCGTGAACCCATCTGAGAACTCAAAGGCCTCGCCGTCGAGGGTCAATGACCTCCACGTCGTTTTTTCTCCAGCTTCCGCCGGTAGGTCGTTCTTATCGACAGATAGGTGCCACGTCACATCGGCATTTTCCAGCGTCAATTCACCCTTCATACTGTGAGCCGAGCGATGCGTAACAGTGGAAGCCAGCTCAGAGCCGAAAATCCACATGAGCATATCAAAAAAGTGAACGCCAATATTCGTAGCGACACCACCTGACTTGCTCTCATCGCCTTTCCACGAAATGAAGTACCATTTTCCTCGGGAGGCGATGTAGGTAAGATCAATATCGAAACGTTTTCCCGTTGGCTCTGCTTCGACCTGCTTCTTCAACCGAATAACAGAGGGGTGCATTCGGAGCTGGAGCACGTTATAGATTTTCTGCCCCGTCTCGTTTTCAATATCCTGAAGGGCATCTACATTCCAAGGATTGAGCACAAGGGGCTTTTCGCATATCGCATCAGCACCAATACGAAGCGCAAAACGACAGTGCGCATCATGTAGGTAATTGGGCGAGCATACACTTATATAGTGCAGCCTGTCCGCCTCTCCCATCCTGCGAAGCTTCTCCGCATGTCGATCAAACCGTTCGAACTCGGTAAAGAAGCTGGCCTCCGGGGCGTAACGGTCGATAATCCCAACCGAATCAAATGGATCTGTGGCAGCCACCAGCTTATTTCCGGTATCTACAATGGCCTTCATGTGCCGAGGTGCCACATATCCGGCCGCGCCAATGATTCCAAAATTTCTGGATTGTGCCATTTACTTGTAGAAGGACAGGAGACTCTGTCTGAATTGAATGGGTTGTAAAATATCGAATTCAGGGCTGCAAAACCCACATTTTGGCTCAGATGCATCCGTTTTGAGGCTGTGTTGATACAAATCTGACATCAATCGTATGTCCTACGTCGTTCTGCGACCTCTAGGATACTTAGCCCGTCCCCACCCAGGTCCCACAGATTCCCAATAGTCTCGTCACACTTCTGTGACAATTCGCCTCTGTTAGTGCCGTTATTTGGGTGCAGAAAGGGACACGGCCGCCCCACAGAGGCTGAGTCGGGTCAATTTCTATCACACCCACGAGTATATTCCTCGTAACCACATTGAAAGAGTTTACAGTCA
>DKOG01000095.1 GCA_002469915.1 Bacteroidetes bacterium UBA7368 | reverse complement strand
AGTTGGTTTTTGTAAACCTCCTGATTCATGGGTCCGTTCTAGCTCAGAACGGCACTTTTTCTTTAATGCAGGAAACCGGTATCGCATCGTGGCCCGAAGACGTTGCTCAGCCGGATGCCCGACGGCCTATCTGGCAGTCCCAGCTGCTCTCACATTATCAGCATGACGGATATTTTCTGGCTCGTTTAGATTCCATCAACTGGGACGAGAAGGTTGTGTATCTGGTCAAGGGACCTGTTTCTCGTCTAGCCAACGTGTGGTTGGAAGGTGATAAAGGACAATCCGCTCTTTGGAGACCGGGTGCTGATTCTACAATGCCTATAACAAAGGCTTTTCTTGCCGATCTCATTCGCGAGTTGTTAGAACAACAATCGAAGGCTGGCTTCCTCGGAGCGCGGGCTAGTATTGCTCGATTTGCGGCGTCAGACGCAGGAGTTGATGTATTCGTGCAATTGACTCGAGGTCCGGAGGTGCGTATTCATGGGGTGCAATTAGAGGGTGACCCTAAGACGACCTCTGAGTTTTCGATGCTTCTTGCAGGTATCAATTCCAGGTCGTCTGCTGTTCATCTAGACTTGGAATCAGTTCGAAGACGGGTTCAGTTTCACGGGCTTCATCGATTTGTTGGTCAGCCTCGATTTGAACTCCTAACAGATACCACAGCGATCATCGTCGTTCCCGTAGAGCCTATTGCATCGGGAGCGTTTGACCTTTCGGCGGGATACCTTCCTGCATCGGGGAGTGGTAAGGCTCAGTTAGTGGGGAGTGGACATTTAAATCTTGTCAATGCGTTCGGTAGAGGGCGGCAGTTTGGAGTGGAGGTGGATCGTTTTCCTGGTCAAGCCAGCGGCATCGAATTCAATTTTAAAGATCCATTCGTTCGTAACTCTCCCGTTTCTTTTCAGATTGATATTGCGGGGTATCAACAAGACTCGACGTATCGGCAATCCAAAATGGTGGCAGGTATCGGATTTCGTCCGCGGAAGAGCACTGAAGTCACCTTACAATATGGGTGGGAGTCTTCCACGCCCTTGCAGGCGGGTTCGCTAATTATGGATGGCGAACAACGAATTGCGGACTCGAACGGCCGCTATCTAGGGATTGAAACGACGTTTATGCGCCTAGATCATGCCCTGTATCCACGCTCGGGTGTTTCCTTTTCCGCCTTAGTTGAAACGGGAGAGCGAACTGGAAAGCGTTCCGTTATCGTGGGTACCGATACCACACGGCTGAGCACGCGATTTCAGCAGGAGAGGTTGAGTTTAGCAGTGAGAGGATATCTTTCCTTTCTAAACCGATGGACCTTTATGACGGGAGTTGATGGTCGGATTACGCGCTCAGACGAAACGGACGAGAGCGAGTGGTATCGATTAGGCGGCGCAGAGTCTTTAAGGGGCTATGATGAAAATCAATTCCGGGGCACTTCAGTTGGTAGGCTACTCACCGAAATTCGTGGCTATATCGATCAGACTACTTTTGGGTATGTATTTTTTGATCTCGGAGTAGTCGAGGCACCAGGGACTCAAAGAACAACGCATCCAGGGTATGGACTTGGTTTCTCTTTTGAATCTGCGATGGGGCCCATTTCTATATCGTATGCTCTAAATACTGAGGAACGAGGACGAAATGGCCGGATTCATCTTGGCTTGTCATTTGGATTGTAAATTGCATCTATGAATACACCCAAGCACAGATTTTTTGCGCCTCCCGAGCAGTGCACCCCAGATCATGTGGTGCTGCCCATGGACGAGGCTCGCCATGCCATCAAGGTCATGAGACTCGGTGTGGGAGACGAGATCGTTGTCGTGGATGGTGCGGGTAGCACGTTTCATGTTGAACTGGAAACGTTGGCAGGAAAGCGGGCGGTAGGTCGCATTTTGAGTCGTACAAGCGATGCGGGCGAGCCCAAGCAACCTATTCATGCTAGTATGGCTCTGGTTAAAAATGCCTCTAGATGGGAGGTTTTTCTGGAGAAAGCGGTAGAGTTGGGCTGCACACGCATTACCCCGCTGCTCACGCAGCGCACGTTAAAGGTTCGGTTTAATCGTAGGCGATCCCAGGCCATTTTGGTGGCGGCTTTGAAACAGTCGGGCAGGAGTCGGTTACCGGTTTTGGATGAACCCACAAAAATTAGGCAGATACTGAAAGACAAGGATGACGATACGGTCGGTCTTATCTGTCATGAAGCCAGCTCAGAGTCAGGCTCGCTTTCAACCGTACTTTCTCAAGCTCACTCAGGAGTTTCTTTGTTGGTTGGTCCCGAAGGCGGTTTTACAGAGGAAGAAGTATCGTTAGCGGATGATGCTGGATATAATCGAATTTGGCTCGGTGCGCGGCGATTGCGGGCCGAAACGGCCGCAATCGCCGCATTGGCCGTCATTTCCCAACTGGTTGACGTCGAAAAATGAGTCGTGAATCCTCTGCGAACAACCACTTGAATACATGTGATGATTGTTTGAGGCAGGGTGTTTCGCTATCTTTGCAGGCTAGAAGAATCATTCTGCGCCATTAAAGCAGTTTTGCGGTACTTAATGATTTCGCTGAAATAGATCCACTGAAGCTGATCAAGGTTATAGAATAGATGTTTACTTTTATCATCGTCATTATTGCGATTATCGCTGTTTTGTTGACCCTCGTTGTACTCTTGCAGAGTGGAAAGGGCGGAGGCCTCGCTGGTATTGCAGCAGGCGGCGCCACAACACAGATTCTTGGATCTCGGCAAGCCCCGGATTTCCTTGAGAAAGCGACCTGGTCGCTAGCCACTGCCTTCATCGTGCTGTGCATCCTGTCCAACTTTGTGATTAGCGATGACCAAGCGGCTGGTTCAGTGATTCAGCAGCAGACCCAGTCTGGACAGGTTAATACGCCTGTTCTTCCAGCTCCGGCTGAAGCGGCACCTGCAGAAGCAGAAGGTGCGGCATCTACAGAAGGCGAGTAACCCTTTTTCCTAACCTCTTCGTTTGCTTAGGCGAGGTTACAGGATAGATCGAAACGCAAGAGGCGGCGAGGACACATGGTCCTCGCCGCCTCTTCTTGTTCATGGAAGGGATACCCTTCTCAATGTGTGCGGTCAGTGCTGATCTATAAGCCGAATTCTGTCTGACTTGTGGAGGACCGCACATCCACAAATGAGATCATCATTTATCTAGGACTGACGTCACCGTCAGCCTCGAGCAGTCTACCCGCATTGCCATCCGAAGATGTGGAAGGACGATCCATTTGCCGACTAGCGGCAAGCAATGCTGCTTGACCTTGCTCCTCATGGGGTTTGCCTAGCCGACCCAGTCACCTGCGTCGCTGGTGAGCTCTTACCTCACCATTTCACCCATCACCGGGGTTCGAAAACCCTTAGGCTGGTTTACTTTCTGTTGCACGTGCCGTCACCGCTTGCACGGCGCCTTCCCGTTAGGAAGCATGATGCCCTATGGAGTTCGGACTTTCCTCACCTGCAAAAACAGGCGCGATGATCCGATCAGCATTATAGCTTGAAGCCGGTCGTTGTCTCGTCAAACAAGGCACCATCTACCACGATGCGGCCTGTGTGCTCACATGCGACGATGCGATTGCGTTGACGAATCTCTAGCTGTCTCTGAGGGGGAACAGAGAACCCTGCTGCTGCGCCTCTTTCCAAAGGCACAACTGCGCGACCATCTCTTACTCGGGAGCGCAGACGGGCATAAGCACGTAGGTAGCGATCATCCACTTCCTTTTCAGCCTTTTTGCGAGTCTTTTCGAGGCCAGCCTGCTCACTTTTCGTGTTTTGCAACACTTCGTTGAGCTCGCCGGTCTTCTGCCCGAGGACTTCTTTAATCTCGGTGAGTCGAGCACTGGCTTCGTCAACTGATGCGTCATGGAGCGGTTTAGAGAGTACAATCTCTTCGCCTTTCGCCGTTGCGTCAACGATGCGCTGTTTCTGCGCTTCGATTTCTTTCGTCAGGGCGTCATACTCCCTGTTATTTCGTACTTGAAGTTGCTGCTCCTCGTACTTTTTGATCAGACCTTCAGCATCTTTGACATCGTTTTCAGCCTGTTTTTTGGCTACGTCGTTGTCTTTCTGCTCTTGCTGAAGTTTCTCGAGACGAGTGGAGAGTCCTTCCATCTCGTCTTCCATGTCTCGAATTTCGTCAGGGAGATCCCCGCGCAATTTCTTGATTTGATCGATTTTGCTATCGATGTGCTGTAGGCGAATTAACGCGATCAGCTGATCATGGATTGAATGTTCGTGGGCGGTAGTTGCCATTCTCAGAAGTCGACAGATTTACATTATAGTGCAGAAAAAAGCGTAACGGCATAGCCCTCTAAAAGTTCAGTCTTCTTAGTGCGAAGAATCTGCGTGGTGCCTACCGCAATTCGTTGAGGAAGTGTTTCCTCTAAACATCCGATGCTGTCCAGGTTTTCACTGGAGAAGTCCGAGAGTTTGTTTTTACCCATTGCACACTAGGAAACTGCGTGGACAACCAACGCACTAATAAGTCTTCGGTCATCTTTTCGGTTTCGTAATGACCGGCATCAATTAGGGCCATATCTGGCATTCCTTCTTGATCTAAGACATCAAAAAAGCGGTGGTAGGTAACATCTGCTGTGATATAGACGTCGGCGTCGTTTTTTTGAGCGAGCTGAATGAAGTCCGATCCCGACCCACCACATACTGCCACTTTCTGAATAGATTTTGAGGGATCGCCCACATATCGCAGAGCAGGATTATCTAACACGCTACATACGCGGTCCAAAAAAGCACCAAGAGTTGTTGGTGTGCTTAACTGGCCGATAGCTCCAATGCCGGCGTTTTTAAATTCCGTTTCTACTGGAATTATATCGTGCGCTACCTCTTCATACGGATGGGCATCTATCATGGCAGACAGTACGCGGGGCAGCTGCCATCGAGCAACTTCTACCTCTAAACGAACCTCACTGACCTTTTCTAGATCACCTGCAGCGTGTCCGAGGAAAGGAGATGATGATGGTGTTGGTTTGAACTGTCCGGTTCCGCCATGAGAAAATGAACAGGAGCTATACGTTCCAATTTGACCGCCACCGGCCGCATGAATGGCATTTTGAACGTCGTCTATATGGCTCGTGGGCACGAAAACCACTAGCTTCACTACCGATCCCTTGAGTCCGCCCAGAAATTCCACGTTTGAAAGGCCGAGAATACGGGCCAATTCAAAGGAAACTCCATCCCGCGCAGCATCGAGATTGGTATGTGCTGCATAGAGCGCAATGCCATGCTCCGCCAAGGTCAGAGCCATGGACGAGACCAATGAGGTATCTGTTAAGTGGCTTAGTGGTTTGAAAATAAGCGGGTGGTGCGTCAAGACTAGATCTGCACGCGTCTCAATAGCTTCATTGACGACCTGAGGTGTTAGGTCGAGCGCGATCAGAGCCTTGGAAACAGATTTGTTGGAACGGCCAATTTGGAGACCCACATTATCATATGATTGAGCCGTGCCCGAAGGAGCCCAATGTTCAACAGCAGCATGGATGTCAGCAATAGTAACGCTCATGCTCTACCCGATGCTGCGATCCCTTCTTTTTCATCGACTCTGAGTAGCAATATCGCACCCACGATAAAGAGCACCAGAACCACAGCGATTCCCGCTCTCATGTTTCCAAACATTATGGTCAGCTTACCGAGCAGAAACGGGCCTAGAAATGCAGTGAATTTGCCTGAAAATGCGAAAAATCCAAAGAACTCATTTTCATGCTTTTTGGGCGTAAAACGACCCAAAAGAGAACGACTTGCGGCTTGATTCGGCCCCGCTAGCAGTCCAACACCAATTCCTGAAACCCAGAACCAGAATACACTTTGAGCTAACACGGCCACAATAGTCGCTACGCTTAGGCCGACTAGGGAAATAAGAATGGTAATTTTACCACCCATCTTGTCGTCTAGATGTCCCATCGCCCACGCGCCAAAACCGGCTGCTAGGTTTAGCGCAATTCCGAAGACAATCACCTCGTCAAGGGTAAATCCAAAAACGACCGTTGCGTAAATGCCACCAAAACCAAAAATGGTGACCAATCCGTCATTGTAAACCAGACGCGCTACAAGTAATCGAAATACTTGTCTGTATTGCTTCACGTCTGCAAAAACACGAATCAGATCTTGCTTAGCCTCCTTTATCAATTGCCGGGTAGGAGGCGGATTATCCACCTTTTTATCTTTGACGAATAGAAATAAAGGGAGACTGAAAAGAGTGAACCAGACTGCAACTAGCAAATTTGTTGCACGATACTGTGCGTCGGTATCAGCATTCAGACCAAAGAGAGGAGGGTCAGGTTGTACGAATAGAACTAGACCGACGACAAGACACAGTAACCCGCCTATGTATCCTAATGCCCAACCGTATCCAGAGACTCTTCCAATTTTATGGGCAGGTGCGATATCGGGCAAGAATGCGTTATAGAAGACATTCGCCATTTCAAAGGCCACATTGGCAATAATAAAGACCGTCAACGCGAAATAGACATCTCCTTTCTGTGGGAAAAAGAGTACGATCGTCGCAACAACAGATACGGCCGTGGCAATCCCGAGGTATTTTTTTCGGTACCCACCTTTATCGGCCATTGCTCCTACGAAAGGAGAGAGGACGGCTACGATAAGTGCAGAAATCGTTATGCCGGTTGACCAAAGGTTTGTACCTGCATTTTCATCTAACGCGATG
>DKOG01000019.1 GCA_002469915.1 Bacteroidetes bacterium UBA7368 | reverse complement strand
TCACTGTGCGCTAACAAGTTAGCCGTCATAAATGCCCCGTAGGAATGACCCGCAATGGCGACCCTGTCCGGATCCACCACACCGCGTTCTACACCGGCCTGTATGGCTGCTTTTGCACTCGTGACGAGCTGCTCCACGAATGAGTCGTTCGGCTGCTTATCTCCTTCACCAACGATCGGCATAGCCGCGTTATCAAGTATTGCGTATCCCTGCGTCACATATGGAATAGCTCCGGAGTAAGAGACTCGCTTGAATCGGTGAGGAGAAGACGTTACCTGACCGGCAGCCGCCATGCTCTTGAACTCTCTTGGGTACGCCCAGATGAGCGTGGGCAAAGGACCGTCCGTTGCCTTGTCATAACCAGCAGGCAAATACAAGGTGGCCGAAAGCGGCACTCCGTCTTCCCGCTCGTAGGTGATCATCTCTTTAGAAATCCCATCCATTTGTGGATAGGGGTGATCAAAGGACGTTATGGCGGCCATCTCAGACGAACCAATATGTCTTAGATAATAATTGGGGGGCTCAGATTTAGATTCACGGGATGTGATGTACGAACCTTCTTCCCTATTTACCCAACCGAGCACCGATTCGTAGTAGGGTGCTTTCGAGCGAAATATCTCCTCAGTATCACCCGATCTTAGGTTCATTTTCCGCAGAAAAGGGCGATTCCCTTCTGGTGAATATCCAGCACCCGTTAAATAAAGGTCGCGACCATTGTTGGCTGTTGCTAGCAAGCGACGCCCCTCTTTTACTTCGGACATAGGCGACCCTGGGTCACCGTATCGATCCTCATATGAACGGTCCCATAGTACAGACGTGGATCCAGATTCTAGGTCTACTCGATACGTGCGGGTCTGTCGCGAAGAAGTCCACCGTTCGTTGACCAACGCAAACCCCTGATCACTCCAGCTAACACCCGAATAGCGTAACGGCAATCGAATCAGTTCTTCTGCCTGTCCTTCAAAGGGAGCCGCCAAGGTGTAAACGGCATCCCGATAATCAACCGTCGCATTTCCATCCCCACCGTCAAGAGCCTCCACCCAAGACAACGTTCCATTAACGTCCTGCCGCCAACCGATGGATCGGACGCCTGTCGTGGTAGATCCAAAACCGGTGGGTACATTTTCCATGAGCGGTAGATCAGCAATGGTAGCCACTACTGCTCCGTCCGCATCCCGAACTTCAATCTTATTAGGAAAACGATACCGAGGTACTAGGTAGGAAAATGGACGATGCATGGTCTGGGTCAACACATAGTCTCCGTTTGGAGATGGTGACAGGGATGACACGATTCCGGTCATCCCGAAATCGGATACCGAACCGTCAAGTGCCACTTTCAGCACATCCGACTGCATGAGCCATTCATAAAGATCCTCTTCATAAGGAGTCGAAAGCAAGTCCTGATACGTTCGAGCAGGTGCAGCCCCTCCCATATTTTCCTGGACAACAGGTGTAGACGGGACCGCTGGTTCCTCGGGCAAGGGACCTCGCGTTGCGGAAGTTGCTAGCACCAACAGTGTTTGCCCATCCGGCATCCAGTCGTATGGACTAGAAATAGCGTTCAACGGGCGATCAATGAGTCGAGATGCTTGTCCTGAAGCGGCATCTGCCAGATAAAGTTCGATTCGATCCGAAAAGGTGACGGTAAATGCGATATTCTCGCCATCTGGTGACCAAGACACGCCACTTATTCGTCCACTTTTCGGTACTCCGGTCACCGCTGTCTCTGACCCTGAATCAACGTCCAAAATCGTTATGCCGGTGTAATAGCTAGATCTAGACGGACCATTGTTTCTGGGATTGATGCGAGAACCAGCGAGGCGTAACTCGGGTTGAGCCAACTGGTCGATTCCTGGCACATTTTCTCGCACCATAAGCAAAATAGCCGATCCGTCAGGAGATATAGATACTCCTGGAGCCAAAGGAGCTTCAACCAGGGCCTTGAGGTCATCAACGGGCGTCTGATACCCATCCTGCGCAAGCGCAGGAAGAGCAAAAAACGTGAGGCAAATAATAAGAAGTGTCGATTGAAAACATTTCATGGTCGCGAAAGGTGGGATTCAACAAAGGTGCGACCATTTATTTAGTGCCCAGTCTTCGCAAGTGCAAGAGATCTAGCCTTCACCTGCTGTAGTTCTTACCCTGTCAGCGAGCCGGTTGTGCTGCCTTATTACGGGACTGAGCGGTGCCAATAAACGAGAGCCCTTCGGTTTCGAACGTAGCGTGTAAATCCTTTAAAACAGCTCGCGCAAGACTTCCTCGAAGGTAGGGGACCTTGCTCTTTGCGCCGGTAAAATAGATCCGGAAGGGATGAACCAGTAGTCGAACATACTCCCCACCCACCGGGGCAACCTCCAGTTCAACTTCAACCGAATACAATCCCCACTGCCGGAATCGCCTCATCTCGGTTGCTATCACATTACCTGTCGGTCCAGCTATTGGATTCCACCCAGCCTCAAGAAGCCCCCTCTCTATCCGATCTAGTACGTCCGCCTGCGAGTGAGATGCGTCAGCAGTGACCTCATAGTCTCGGTAAAGCGGCGATAGCTTTGGGCTACATCCAGAAAGTAGAATCACAAATAGAAGTATGAAGCCCGCTACTTTCATGCGTCGTATTCAATTCGAATGGTCTCTGCTTCAGATCCAAATGCGGCGACATTCATCCAAAAAGAGCCCCCCATTTCAGCTATCAACCACGTCAGATCTATTTGAACGTCTTCTGTCAAATATGCCTCACACAGATCCCCGCCTCCATCGTGCGCCACATAGAGAACTAGGCCAGGTGGATTGGACTTCATGATTTGACCCGTCTTATACGCGGTAAAAGTGTGCATCGCACAGCCACCGCCGTAGGATACGTTTAGGTGCAAAATCGAACCATCCATTCTAGCCCCGTTCAATTCAAAGACATCTGACTGCAAATCATCTGGCAAACGGTGATCTGTGTATGGAGCTGGCAGTGTTGAGGAATCACATCCAGAAAAGAGGATCAAGATAAGAGCGGCGAAAAAGGCGGGACGAATCATAAGGGATCAAAGAATACGTTTTTTGTTCTTTGGGAGAAGATATCGCCCTTCTGTCAAAACGACTCTATTCATGAGTTGAATCGTGAGTATCAGGAAGTGAGCAGTTCAGGCAGCCGTAGAAGAGCTCTCTAATCGCCTCAGGAAATCTATGAGGTGCCCCGAAAAGGCAATAGGCTGTTCAATCATGGGTACATGCCCGCATTCATCAACCCAATGCAATTCGGAATTTGGAATACCCGCATGGAACGTATCTGCGACGTCAGGAGGAGTAATCTGATCTTGCCGGCCCCAAACCAGTAGAGTTGGCGCACTGATCCGATGCAAATCGTCTTTAACAGATCCCTTGTCGACCGATCGAGCAAAGCGAATCAGCCGAATGGCTTTCTCACGATTATTGATAATCTCAATAACATCATCGAGCAGTTCCTCTGTGACGTGAACCGGGTTAAAAAACGTTTTTCCTACGCGCGGACGCAAATACTCGCGGTCTTTCCTTCTCATAATCGAGGAGGACATCTCCACTTCATAGATACCAGAGGCACCCGCTAAAACGACACCTGAAACCTTCTCCGGATGTTGAATAGCGAAGAGCGCAGCGACATGGCCTCCCAGCGAATTACCCGTAAGAATGACTTTAGACAGGCCCATCAGGCTCATGAATCGCTCCACAAAATCTACAACGCCTTGTAAATTGGCATTTCTTACGGGAAGGGTATAAACGGGTAGAATGGGGCAAATCACCCGAAATCCAGCCTGAGAAACAGGTTCAAAGACGCTTTCCCAGTTAGAGATGTCCCCCATCATACCATGCAGCAATAGCACGGGAGTGGATTGCGAATCCTCACCTGCTTCCGCGAAGCGAATGCCATCGACCTCTCTAAGAATGTATGCTTGCTGTTGCTCGTTCTGCATGAGATAAAAGTGTCTTCCGATTGACGTGTGCTGTACCACGCGGTAAAAATAGCCCTTAAAAGAGATAATTGCCGGACTCAAATATATACGAGCTTTGATGCCTATCAAGGTCAAACAATTACTAATTATGGTGCAAAACCTACTGAATACGCACGTTCTTCAAACAAAAGGATGAACCTGCCATCGGATCCCATGTTGACGAGCGACCGGATTTTCCTTATTATATGTGTCCGGCTCTAACTGAGCCTCCCACCAGATGGAGCTCGAACTTTTGTCCGAGCCTACCATGACACTGACTTAAAAAAGAGATTGATATGCCTTGCGGCCGTAAACGTAAAAGACACAAGATTGCGACTCACAAGCGTAAAAAGCGCTTGCGTAAAAATCGTCACAAAAAGAAGGGCAAATAGGCCTCTTCTGACGCTTCCTTTTTGAGCGTTTCGGTCGCGGCTGCATTCGTGCAGCCGCGACTCTTCTGTTTATTGCAGTTTCATTGGATATTGCCGAAACTGCATCCGACTACCTGCGGTACAAGTGCCGTAGGTTTTTTGTATCCGGCATCTGCCGGACAGGCCATCCAACAAGCTGCTTTTGGGTGTCCAATTACATTCAGATCATTATTTCGGAGGGACGACACAGTGGGTAAATCATTTAAAACAGGAACCCTAGGACTACTTCTGGGCGCCGCGACTGGTTTTGCGCTTGGCGTTTTGTTTGCCCCGGAAAAAGGAGCCAAACTCCGTCGTAAACTGGCTTACCAGTTGGATAACCTAGGTGGTACCGTCGCAGACATGATCGATCAAGCCATAGGAGAAGATCCAGAGTCTGGTATTGCACGACAACAAGGCGACGCTCTAGTAAAAGACGCTCGCGAAAAAGCGGACGAAATCAGTAGCGATATTGATGCGCTATTGGACGAGATGCGCTCCCAACCGTCCGACTCGTAGCCTTAATCCGGTTATTGCCTCTTCTTTTCTCACCGAAGCCACCCATTGACACATGCCTAATTTTTCCATTTTGCTCCCTCCTGCAGAAGGAAAACAAGAAGGTGGGAATCCCTTCGCGCCCGACATGTTTGACTATCGAACGTCAAACACGTTCAACTATTTCCATCAGTTGAATCCGCAGCGTCGCCAACTAATTGAACAGTTACAAAGCGTCGTCAAAAGTGGAGAGCATGATCTAGAAGCCCTCTTTGGCGTCAAGGACAAAGCGCTTGCAGCAGCAATTGAAGCAAACCTGAATATCTACAAGGCCCCATTGATCTCGGCGTTAGACCGATATGCCCCCGGCGTCATGTATCAGGCAATGGATTTCCCGGGACTACCAACCGGCGCGCAACGCAGACTCTTGGAAGAAGGTATTATCCTCTCCGGTCTATTCGGTATTCTCCGTCCAGACGACCTGATTCCGATGTACAAACTCAAGATGGATGCCAATTTACCAGGCATTGGCAAAATCAGCCAGTTTTGGAAAAAGTCGTTGAGTGAAGCCCTGAATGAAACCCTGACCGATCGCTTTGTCTGGAATTTCCTACCAGGAGTACACGAAGATGCGTGGACCAACGCGGTTACTTATGAGGCAATGGTTCGGGTTAAATTCTTCAAAAAGAAAGCCGGCGAACTGACGGCGGTTTCTCACGGAGTTAAACCACTCCGCGGTAAATTGGTCAACCATATTGTAAAAGAGACCGTGGAAGATCTAGAATTACTGGCGGAATGGAGACATCCAGACGGATACGTATTGGATGAGTCCCTATCTTCCTACAATGAGGACAGTCGCACTCACGAATTGGCCATGGTCAAGCGCGGCTGACCCACTTAAACAGCAAAATTGTTGGTCCGCGCATGACAAAACCGGTAATCATCGGATTGAGCGGAGGCTCGGGATCGGGCAAAAGCACTATTTTGAGACGCCTCTTGGGTGAATTAGGCCCTGAACAGGTCTCCGTCCTAGAACACGACGCCTACTATCTGGACCTAACCCATCTTTCACTCGAGGAAAGGGCTGCTGTCAACTTTGACCACCCAGATTCGCTCGAAACCTCCCTGCTGGTTGAGCATGTGGACGCACTGCTGTCAGGTCGGTCTATCCAGAAGCCGGTATATGATTTCACAAAACATACGCGCGCAGC
>DKOG01000220.1 GCA_002469915.1 Bacteroidetes bacterium UBA7368 | reverse complement strand
AACTCTGACCTCGCATTCACGGGTGACTACGCGATTCAGGGTAACTACAATGGTTTCCAGATTTTTGACATCTCAACACCGTCCAAGCCTGTTCTGGTCAAAGAGTACGTATGTCCAGCTTCTCAGAGCGACGTTTCTGTATATGGCAACTTATTGATCGTATCCGGTGAGGGCCTAGGTGGTCGTCTGGATTGTGGAACGGATGGAGTACAGGAAGCCGTGAGCCAGGATCGCCTGAGAGGCATTCGCATTTTCACGATTGACGACATCAAAAATCCTCAGTATGTGTCCAACGTCCAGACATGCCGTGGGTCTCACACGCATTCCGTGCTGAAAAGCCCAAATGATGATGAAAACATCTACGTTTACATCTCTGGATCATCCAGCGTACGCCCTGAAGACGAACTGTCTGGTTGCTCCGGACTAGCTCCTTCGGAGGATCCCAATTCAGCGCTGTTCCGGATTGAAGTCATCAAGGTTCCTTTGGCTCATCCAGAAGAAGCTGCGATCGTAAGCTCTCCACGCATTTTCGAAGACCTCGTTGCTCCACCTGAGCACGGCCCTTCACCAGCTGATATTGCGGAATTGGATGCGGCTAAAGCTCGCGGTGAGTTTGTTGTTGAATTATTCGGTCAGGAACGTGTCATGCCGGCACAGTTTGTAGGTCCCATGCTTGCGGCTTTTGCCAAACAGCGTGGAAACGACACACCTACGGGCGAGGATAGCACTGCTTTTCGAGCCGCACTTCCTGCCATGATGGCCGCTCGTTTCGGCGCACCTAGTGACGAGGAAGATGACGGACCCGCTCCAGGACCCACACAGTGCCACGACATCACGCTATATCCTGAAATCGGAAGAGCTGGCGGAGCTTGTGGTGGATACGGGTTGATGTTAGATATTACCGACCCTGCAAATCCGTACAGAATGGATGCCGTTGCTGATTCCAACTTCTCATACTGGCACTCCGCGACCTTCAGTAATGACGGTTCGAAAGTGCTGTTTACGGACGAATGGGGTGGCGGTGGCCAGCCAAAATGCCGCGAAACAGATCCGATGGAATGGGGAGCAAATGCCTACTTCACCCTCGCGGAAGATGGGAAAATGGATTTCAAAGGGTACTGGAAGCTTCCAGCTCCACAGACCTCTCTTGAAAATTGTGTAGCCCACAATGGATCATTGATTCCGATTCCTGGTCGCGAAGTCATGGTACAGTCCTGGTATCAGGGTGGTATTTCCATTTTTGACTGGACCGACATGGAGAATGTTGTGGAGATCGCCTACCATGACCGTGGCCCATCTGACGCCAATACAATGGGTGCTGGTGGAAGCTGGTCCGTGTACTGGTACAATGGAGTGATTGTCAGTTCTGAGATTGCTCGTGGTCTAGATATCTTTGAGCTCAAGCCTAGTGGATTCATCTCCGCCAATGAGATTGAAGCCGCCAAGTCCGTGCAGCTAGAATACCTGAATCCTCAGGGACAGCCTAAATTCACGTGGCCAATGACATACGCTCTGGCACATTCCTACATCGATCAGTTGGAGCGTTCAAAAGGATTGTCCGCGTCAAATATCGCGGCAGCTAGAGCAGCTTTGGAATCCAGTGAAAATGGAAACCACAAGGCCCTGCGTGCACTCGCTGGCGAACTGAGAAGCAATCCTGACACCAAAGTCAGGACATTCGTAAGAGTCTCTGGGGGACTCATGAGAATGTAAACCGATCAGTTTGTTTTGATCTTCTGTGGGGGATGCCTTTTTTAAGGCATCCCCCATTTTTTTACTCACTTTTATACAACCCATTTTTGTATCGCCCCGAATGAAATCTATTAGCTACCTATTTGCCCTATCGCTACTGGTTCTGGGCTGTAGTCAGGACCCAGCTACCCACCTATTTATCCTCTCTGGCCAATCCAATATGGCTAGATTGAACCCAGAAGACTCTTTCACTCCTGCTGTTCAAGCCGAATTTGGAGCGGAAAATGTAATCGTCGTAAAGGACGCCTGGGGAGGACAACCCATCCGCCGGTGGTTTAAAAACTGGAAACCAGCCGAAGGCGATACGCCCATCGCAGATGGTGCGCTCTATGATAGCATGATGGCCAAAGTGGACTCCGCCTTAACCGATCGCTCGGTGGATACCATTACGTTTATTTGGATGCAGGGAGAAAGCGATGCGCGGCAATCGCATGGCACCGTATACGGAGCAAGTCTTATCGGACTTATGGATCAGCTGCAAAAAGACCTCGAGCGAGATGACGTTCAGTTGGTCGTTGGACGGTTGTCTGATTTCGACATGGATAACGCTCGCTTTCCACACTGGACCATGGTGCGGGAGGTTCTCGTCCAGACCGCCGAATCCTATCCCAAGGGTGCATGGATCAATACCGATGACCTGAACGACGGATTAGACCGTCAAGGAAACGAAATATCGAACGATTTACATATGCCTGGAGATGGGTATACCATTATGGGACAACGGTTTGCGGATGCGGCAATCCAACTGATATACGAGTAAATCCAATGGCGATTCAGCAAGATTTTATCGACTATTTAATCGATCAAATGTCTGATTTTGGAGAGGTCTATGCTAAACGCATGTTCGGTGGGGTCGGCTTCTTTCACGAAGGACTAATGTTTGGTATGATCGGCGCAGACGTGCTCCGTCTGAAAGCAGACGCCGTGACCGAATACGACTACAAGGCCCAAGACATGCAGCCTTTTTTTCCGTACGGCGATGACAGAAGTATGCCGTATAAGGAAGTCCCAGCCGGAGTCGTAGAAGACAAAGCACAACTGGCCTCTTGGACTACAAAGGCGTTTGAAGTAGCTCTACGCTCTAAGAACAAAAAATAATCTAGTCCCTAACTCTGAACTCTAACTTGACAGCAGTTTCTGCATCGCCCTCCAAGAGCACCGTCAACGCAACAGAATGAGATCCAGCGGGCAGTTTGAAAGCCGCCGGATCTACCGAAATGGTATCCAGTTCTTGCCAGGTTTTCGAATAAAGGATGGCCGTGTCGCCCCCTTTGTACACTATCGCATCTCCTTCGTCCAAATGAATATCAAAGAACCCGATCGGGTTGTTGTCTATCCCCAATGTGATCTGCTCTACTGAGCCCCCTTCGGCCGAAAGAATGAACGCTGCATACTGTTCGTCTTGTTCAGAGGTGAATTCAAAAATGGACTCTTCCGGTTCGCCGGGCTGACGTTCGCGATTAAACCGTCTGAAAACATGCACAGAGATGGGTGCAATGGTCCATTCTCCACCGGATCCCATCTCTAACTCAAACTCATTATCTCTAGATCGCATTTTAGCCTTCAAGTCCTCTGAAAAGACGTCATCCATGCGAAGCGACTCCCACTGGCCCAGTTTTTCAAGAATGATATCCGACACTCCATTGCCATCTACGGCAGCAAATGACGTAACGAACCCAAATCCTGCGTCATATCCAGCGGCCAGGGACAGTAACCATTCCATATCCTCTACGCTGGTTTCTTCCGTCATTTTGAACCATCCCAACATGCCAGGCATCAGATTTCGTTGGAAATAGGCCTGGTTTTTCAGACGGTATTCTGTCTGGCTTTCCCGAAAACCTGCATACCAAGGCTCTCCCCAGTTCATGCGCGTGTACATGTGCCAAAAGAAGTGGGTAGTCCGACTAGCATCGGCGATATAGTGGCTCCGAATATCATCATTGAGATGATCGTACCATTCCTGAGTGAACAAGGACTCGCCATAATTACCCATCCCGGTGGATCGGTTGCCTTCTAGACCATCAAAGGATATTTGCCTCAGTCCAGCTTCATTATACAATTCTGCAAGATTTCGGGCCATTTCCAAGCTCAGGTCGATCTCAGTCAGAAATACTTTATAGCCGTGATCGTCTAATTTAGAAATCACCGAACCGGCTTCGTGTTTGGAAGCCCGAGTGCCAAATGCTCCACGCTGGACACCGCGCAATTGCCAGGGTTCAGTAGCTGAAATTGAACTAAATGTGATGATCTCATCGCCAATCTGCGCGGCGGCAAGATGACTTTTCTGTGCCTGATTGAAATAGCCTGGGTCCTCAATCATCATAACGGGCTGAAAGCGCGAAATATCGGCAATAAGCTTCGTGCTACCGACTTTTGCCAATCGAGAGTCAGGCACCGGCGTTACAAACAAATCCGTAGGAGTAACAAAGTTGGAAAGGTTGTGGGTCCCGATCATAATCCCTTTCTCAGCGGCCCGATCTACGACTCTTTTGAGGCTCTCCATGCCATCTGGAAAACTCTCCTTTTTCAGTCCAAAATGCCCCCAGGTTTCGAATGGACCATCGTGGTACAGATAGCGAAGCCCGGCTTGCTCGGTCAGCGAGATGGCGCGCTCGGCCTGCTCTTCACTGAATCCCATGATGATATACGCGGCATTGGCCGAGCGCGCCTCCTTTCCCCACTCTCCATCGATCATGGGATGCGGCAACCCTTCCTCTATTTCGATCGCCCCGATCGTCTCTAAGGTTTTCTCAACAGGTACCCCAAATAACGCAATCTTGGACCCGATCATTCCTTCGTCTTCAAACGCTGGAGCAACGTATCGATCATAGCCCCGATTTTCTATCACTCGGTCCGTAGACCGATTTCGCGTATAGGCTTGAAACGAGCTCCCCATGGAGTCCGGTTTGGCAGCTTCAACTCGGTAGAGCACGTACCGCGACTGGGCTGCATCTATATCGTGATACTCCCCATCTTCGAACAAGTCTTTTTGGGGCATGGCATCATTTTCGTTCCATGGATACCCCCCGAGCGTACGAATGTTGAGCGCCTGAATGCCAATCGCAAAGGTCTCTCCGCGAGCGATACCCACTGTTTCCCCAATCGACTCGTCAATACTACTGGCGTAGGGGCCCCAAAGCACCAATTCTATGGAATCCGGTTCGGACAAAGCGACCAGTTCAAACGTAGCGTGGGCCCCCTTTTCCTGAACCTGAATTTGACCAACCGTTCCGTCTTCAAACGTGAGTTCAAAACCGCCCTCAACAGGAGACGCCAATATGGGCTGAGAAAACACCCCCTCTTTACGAATCTGCATTAGCGGCGACGGACGAGACGCATACTCTTTTCCGTTCGACTCGTCCTGAAGGCTTGAAATATGCCCGGTATCGGAAATAGAAATCCGGAAGGAGTCCGTCCACACAACCATCGAATCGTCGGAACAGGCGGTAATCCAGATCAAGAGAAAGGGCAGGAACAGTACGTATCGATTTCGCATCCTGATGTAGACCGTTTATCAGTAACATTCGAACAACAATTTGGTGGCAAGATAGTATTTGTCCTTATTAGTTCGCTTCTCAATCTTCTTCAGTCTGACACAGGCAGGAAACTATGCGAAAGCCCAAACTTTTTGTTCTATTGGTATTCCTAGTAGCATCCACATCGACAGGATGTCTAAATCTCCAACTTTCAGATCTGGATGGCATTTTAAATGGGCAGGCTCCACTAACCGAATCAACAGTGGCAGATGGTCTCAAGGAGGCCTTAAGAGTCGGAACAGATAGAACGTCAAGCAGCCTTTCTGCCCGAGGGGGCTTTTCTGACAACTCATTGTTGCGCATAGTACTACCGTCTAAGTTCGAAACGGCAGCATCACGCCTTCGTAGTCTTGGTCTAGGAAGTCAAGTAGACGAGTTTGAGACTCAAATGAATCGAGCTGCAGAACAGGCTGCCTTGGAAGCGGTCGATGTATTTGCCGCTGCGATACAGGCCATGACCGTCCAGGATGCATTTGCGATTTTAAACGGACCTGAAGACGCTGCGACCGTGTACTTCCGAGATCGGACCTCATCTGAATTAAATTCCCGCTTTCAACCTGTGGTCCAATCAGCTATGGAAAAAGTGGGTGTATACAATGCCTACAACTCGCTCGTAAGACGTTATAATGCCATTCCGTTGGTAAAACCGATTACCGTTGACTTACAAACGCATATCGTTGACGGTACATTACACGGAATGTTTTCGGTGCTAGCCACTGAAGAACAACGAATCAGAGAAGATCCAATCGCCAGAACGACTGACCTGCTAAAACGAGTGTTCGGAAGTACTCAAAATCAATAGTCCAAACTGGGTATGAGCATCGCAACCCGTTGGTTTTCTACCATGCGCCATCTTAAGGCGTGTTTCTTCTTTGTCCTGCTGATGGGTAATCTAATCATGCAGGACGCTTCCGCTCGTCAGTTGGAATCAGTCCCGACGGCACTCGGCAGAAATGGATATGTTGAGTATTGGGAAGGCAACATGCCTCTGGTGATTTCAGCTCCTCATGGTGGACATCTTATCCCGGCGGAAATCGACGACCGTACCTCGGGCACCACGGTAACTGATTCTAATACCAAAGAAACGGCACTCGCTTTTCGAGAAGCTATTTTCAAACGTACTGGACATCATCCCTATGTTGTCATTTCAAATTTGAAACGCACGAAGCTCGATCCTAATCGTGAAATTATTGAAGCAGCCGAAAGCAATATTTGGGCAGAGCAAGCTTGGACGGAATACCATGGTTTTATCGAGTCTGCTAAAAGTGAAATCACTCTTTCCTTTGGCAGCGGCTTGTATGTAGATCTGCACGGTCACGGCCATTCCATTCAGCGGTTAGAACTCGGATATCTTCTCTCGTCTAACGAGCTAGTACTTTCAGACGACCAGTTGAACAGTGGCAACCTAGTTGAATCCTCTAGTATTCGCACACTGGTTTCTTCAACTTCATTTTCGTTTTCGGAACTGCTGAGGGGTCAAAACAGCCTTGGAACCTTGTTTTCCTCATCTGGAATTCCTGCCACACCGAGCGTCTCTCAACCAAATCCAGGTCAGGGTAATCCATTTTTCAGCGGCGGCTATAGCACGAGGCGTCATGGATCTGCTGATGGCGGTCGGATCAGCGGTGTTCAGATTGAGGCTTATTATGCGGGTCTGCGTAATTCGAGTTCCAATAGAGCATTTTTTGCCGAAAAGGCCGCATTAGTGTTTCAAACATTCTTAAGAGAAACGTATAACTGGGATAGCATGAGTACCGGTATGCAAATTGCTGTCTTACCTGAATTCTTCCACTTACGAACATCCGCCTACCCAAATCCTTTCTCTAAACGAGTTTCATTGACTTTTTCCGCAACATCACTATCGCCCTTTCATCTAAAAATAGTTGACGCACTGGGTCGTTTGGTCCAAGAGAAGGTGGTCCCTCACTCTTTCGGTTTAAAGACGATCATTCCAATGGATACCCATCGTTGGTCCTCCGGCGTGTATACCTACCAAATACGATCTCAGACACACCTCGGCTACGGTTTGATTGTCAAACAATAGGATCTTTATTGCTACTCCGGAGCAACTATCCGAATGTGGCGTTCATTTCACTTGTCAAGCAAGTCGGGTACCCTTTCCCATCTTATTTTGCCACCTCAAATGAAAAAAATCATTTTTGCCCTTCTGGCTGTCTTTCTCTTGACCATACCTCCTGCTTTAGCCCAAGAAGGTGAGTTAGCGTCGTATCAAGAGGTCTATGAAGCTGGAATCGAGTTTGGCTTTTTTCTAGAGCAAGCCGAACGTCGAAAGGAAATGTGGCACGATAACTTCGAAAAAGGAAGCGTTCCTGAAGAGCTTCTTGATCGCGCACGCGCCGTCGAAGGCGCTCACTACCTGCTGGCAGTAGCTGTAGACGGATGTAGTGATTCCGTAAATACCATTCCCTACTTGGCCCATCTTGCGAATCGTGTCGATGGCCTTGAAATGAGGTTGGTCCATCCCGACGCAGGCCGATTCATCATGGAGGCCAACCGAACTCCAGACGGTCGGGCATCTACACCTACCGTGCTCGTGCTGGATGCGGACTTCAATGAAGTTGGCGTATTTATCGAGCGACCTCAAGAATTACAGGATTGGGCACTTGGAGAGGGCAAAGATCTAGAATCTCGAGATTTCATGACCTACAAGTTTTCCTGGTACGACGAAGATCTAGGACACCAAACAATGGAAACCGTTGTCGAAATATTGGAAGCGACCAAATAGGTGTCACATAATCGCTGCTTGAGACACTTAAAAAAGACCATGCTTTCGCAACTCATATTATTCTGACTTATGAAATATATCATCACATCTGATAAAACCGCAGATCAGGCATCAGACGATTTTGTAGAATCCGTTTCACGAAACGGATTCGGCGTGCTCCATTCTTACAACTTAAAAGAGATTTTAACCGGCAAAGGGTTTCCCCTTGAGCCAGAAGTTCGGGTCTTTGAAATCTGTAATCCTGCTCGAGCTGCCGAAGTATTAGCTTCCGATATGGAAATGAATATGGCCCTTCCGTGCAGAGTATCTATTTGGGAGAAGGATGGGAAGACTCATATCGGAATGATTAACCCATCTTCTATGCTCTCTATGCTTTCTGAGGCCCCGGAGCTCGAAGACATCGCGACGAGTGTCGAAAACACGATCAAAACGATTATGGATGAAACGAAGTAGAGACATGGATTGTCCTGCTACATTGTTTTAGGATCTATCACAAAATGCTCAAGTCATGAACCGCCTAGTCTCCTCTCTTATTTTCGTCTTTCTTTTCACTGGATGTGCAACGGAAGAAGGATGGACTCCTAGCCCGAATGAGCCCCGCGCATTCGTGACTACACTGGGCGCTGATACGACCCAAGTCGAAGTCTACACTCGAACCGCATCGGTCATTGAAGGGATTTATGTCAATCGAATCCCTTCAACTTTTGTGATCGAATACAATGCTCGTCTGGACGAAAATCAGCACATTGTCCGTCTAGAAGCGAATCGGTGGACGCCTAAAACGAATCCTACAGGAGCGACTTCATCCCGAGCCGTTATAGAAATAGCGGACGGCGTGGCCAGCATCATTCGCGAAGGTGGTCAGAATCCCGGCACCAGCGAGGTTATTCTCGAAAATGAGGCTATCCCTACCCTTGGTTTTACCGCCGCAAGCGCCTTCATCTTTGAGCAAGTTGCCGAAAAACTGCAGGCTGGATCTAAATCCATTTTTCTATTGAACGCGTCGGGCGCCAACGCAAGAGAAAACGATGCCCGTGTGGTGGCCGGTGATACTGTTTCCATGGACTACTTTGGCCAGAGACGTAAAGCCTGGACCGACAGAAGTGGACAATTACTCGGTATCTCAGGGGCCGGTACTACAAATAGCTCAACCTCTCGTCGTGTAG
>DKOG01000158.1 GCA_002469915.1 Bacteroidetes bacterium UBA7368 | reverse complement strand
TCTTTGGATCTAGACGCAGGAAGTACCTCCCAACGTGACGACCTTAAACCCATTCTCATTTTCGATGATGTCGACTCAGGTCGATCCTTTGCGGAGGTTGACCCTGGGGGTGAAGGCGTTGTTAGAACAGGTAATTTCTCGAATGTCTACCTAGTCATCCCCCACGTTGATCTAAGTACGACGGCTACTGTAGGGTACAATTTTACAGCGAGTTGGGAGACGTTTACGGCGCCAAAACAATTTGAGGATATCACGTATGATGACGGCGTTGTCCAACACACAGGAACCGGTTCCATTACCATAATCGGAATTCCGGTTTCCGGTGAGAACATTTTGGCCATCGATGACAAGTTTGCCAATCGCTTCGAAACGCCTCCTGGCTCTGCATTCAGTGAAATTTCTTTATCCCTGCTTTTCATGGATGCCTTCCAATCCACCAATTCAACCACGAGAGATTTCCGGTTATCGGTTTGGAATGAAATTGACGGTGTACCTGGAGATGTCGTGATGTCGGAGGTGTTTGAATACAATGCAGGTATAGATGCACCGAATTTGGCCTTTATGACGATCGATATGGCTCCTTGGCAAAATGAACTCAGCCAAGCGACGGGACCCTTGTTCGTTGGATTCGAAAATGCAGGGATCGACAATAACTATATCTACTTCGCCCTTTCGCACACTGCCTTGACTACGTCTCCAAGCTACATGTTCAACAGTTTTGGCAGCCAAACGCAACGTTGGGCCCATTTTGACAGCGTCACTTCAGGCGGAAACCCCGCTTTTAACGGCCTGGTCCTTCCTATCCGGGTGCGAGTTGATTTAAATGCAGGCTCTACGGATGTCGATGGTGGAATTGACCTGCCAGAAACCATTGTACTCGACCAAAACTACCCGAACCCATTCAACCCTTCCACGACCATTCAATTTGAGCTCCCGAATTCATCAGACGTCGAATTGGAAGTCTTTGACCTGTTGGGCAGAAAGGTAGCCACCTTGATTCAAGGCGTATTGCAAGCCGGTTCGCATGAAGCCATGTTCGACGCTACAGTGCTTGGATCGGGACTATATGTCTATACCCTTCGTGCTGGTGACCACCGTATGACGCGCACCATGACTTTAATTAAATAGGTCAGTTCAAGGAGGAAAATTCTTTCACTTGAAGATGAGCGATTGGTTTTCCGTTCCAAGATCCGAGATATACTCTCCCGCTGACCTTCAGATTGGCTGGAGTACTGAGTGTACTACGCATTTCGGGTTCCATTTTGAGGACATACGAATTATTGTCACTCGTCTTTAGCACCAGCTGTGCGAACGGCTCGTTGCCCATCATGCTAACGTACCCTTCAACCGTGATCTCGTTTGGGGAGTCAATGGGCAACTGGGCACAACCTGTAAGGACTGCGCCCAATAGAAATAGGTATGCCACTCGCGTGAACGGCGGAGTCAAAAAGGTGCAAATCTGCGTCTTGTAGAAACTCATAGTATGTACCGTCATTCTAGATTCAACTTTCTTATTGAACTCATTTTAACAGGATAGCTGCCAATTGCGTGCCACACTGCATAATACTGCATCGTTCGCCCTCATTGCGGCCCTTTTATTAGTGCTTTCAGGCCCCAAACCTGCTTTTGCTGCGGAATCCGACCCTGACCCTGTTTCTGGACGATCTGTTCACCTTACGCCACAACTCGACTTGGATCTGTCCCATCCTGGACACGGCTCTGCAGAGCATTTCTGCGGAACAGATATGACATCACCATCAGCTCGAGCCTCGGTGGAATCCTATTTAGCAGCTAAGCGGGCTGGTCTCTACCCGTCAGCCCGAAAAGGAGGTTATACACCCGACATTGGGGCAGAACAGGAATTTAAAGTTAGAGAAGGATCCACTAACAGTGCGTTTATGTTGCTCAACTTCCGTTTGGTAGATACGACGAGCCTATATAATCTGTGGGTAGAAGTGGCTGAAATCACAAATGGAAATGTATCAACTTCTGATATCAGCAGCCTAAAGAGTGTAATTCACGATTCCACTCCTTCTCGCTCTATCAACCCTTCGCAGGGTCTTTTTGCCAATAATAACGACGTATTCGGTCTGCCCCCGAACATTGATGGAGACGGCATAGTTGATGTATTGATGTATGATATTGGGCGAGGTAGCGGATCTACACTAGGATACGTCTCCTCTGCGGACGCTGTGCTCAACCCTCCGGCCGACCAAATGGGCAACGGTCGAGATATTCTCTATTTGGACTCAGACCAAGGTACTAGCAACTTAGCTACGCTTGCCGTTATTGCAGCTCATGAATACGCGCATTTGATTCATCTTTCCTATGGCTGGGACACCACATTCGTTACGGAAGGATATGCAGAGTATGCCATGGTCATGAATGGCTACTATTGGAGAGGAGTCAACTTTACTAATAGTATTACCGAGACTACTCAACCGCTATTCACTTGGAGAGACGGTGGCGGACCTGGTGCAATGGACTACGAGCGAGGTGGGCTGTTCTTCACCTTTTTGGCTGAGAGAGTGGGCACCATGGCCATTGGTCAGATGATGCAAGGCCTCAAGAAAAAAGGAGGGGCCGGGATCGATTCGGTCCTGACTATGCACGGTGAAAATCTATCGGACCTTATTCGGGATTACCATACCGCCAATTACCTTAACGACACCTCCATCGCCCCCGAGTTTGGGTACTCACAGCCAGAGCGCTCCTCCCATAATATTCCGATTTCAAGTGCACCTATTAATGGTGAGCTATCAAGCGACGAAGGAGAAGGTGGGTTTTCACATTCCTTGGACTTGCGTGTAAATGCTGGAGCTGCCAATCTTTTTAGATTCAACAACGTAGCTAATTTCGAATTCACGTACGACGTACCTACCTCTGCCATTTTCGGGGATGAGTTTCGTGAGCAGGTCCTAGCTCGTAATGCAGCTAGAATCGTTTTGCGCCGGGCCGATTCGGACGAGCTGGAGATCCATGAACTTGTAGCTTCACCGGAAGATCTTCAGCGCTTTGAAGGAAGATTCCAGTGGGTTTTATTTATTCTTACGCATGGTAAACCGGACCTAGCCGTTGGCGATAAAACCAAGCTAGAAGCGTTCTGGACACCTCTTTCGGAAGTTACCGACGTGGAGGATGGTGGTGGAATACCGACGAGCTGGACACTGGAAAGGAATTACCCCAATCCATTTAATCCTTCCACCACGATCCCGCTAGAACTAGACCGAACCACTCATGCTCGATTGGAGGTGTATGACCTTCTAGGAAAACGAATGACAACGTTGAATGATGGTGTCCTAGCGGCAGGAAGACATCAATTTAGATTGGATGCCGCCTCCTGGACGTCTGGTACCTATCTCATTCGTCTTACGACCGATTCCGGAGTTCAGTCGCTTCCCTTGACGCTACTAAAATAAGCGCTGGATCAGTCTCCTGAATACACAACACGGTATATGACATCTGCCCGGTCATCCGAGATCAGGATAGATCCGTCTGAGAGGTGTTCAAGATCTACTGGCCGTCCCCATGCTTCTTGTCCCTGGAGCCACCCGTCGATGAATGTAGAGTATCCTGTACTGTTACCGGTCTCATCCAACGTGACCATAGATATCCGATAGCCAATTTTCTCCGCGCGATTCCACGACCCGTGTTCGGCAATCAAAATTTGATTTCGGTACATGTCAGGGAAATTTTCTCCGTGATAAAACTCAAGACCTAAAGGAGCCACGTGCGGCCCTAAGTTTTGGGCTGGAACCGTATAATTCGACGCAGAATGCCCATCTCCAAATTCAGGATCTGGAATATCTCCGCCATGGATGTACGGAAACCCGAAATGCATCCCCTTTTCCGGAGCATGATTTAGCTCGCAGGGCGGAATGTCGTCGCCCAGATTGTCTCGCCCATTATCCGTAAACCACATTTCACCTGTTTCGGGGTGCCAAGTGAACCCAACGGAATTGCGAACACCCATGGCGTAAACTTCCATATCGCTTCCATCAGGGTTCATTCTGGTAATGGACGCGTAGGGTTCGTCCCGATCACAAACATTGCACGGTGCACCGACGGGGACATAGAGCTTTCCATCCGGGCCGAAAGCGATGTATTTCCATCCGTGATGTCGATCGGATGGATACCCGTCAAACACCACGACCGGCTCCGGCGGGGTATCAAGGTTGTTCTCGATATTGTCGTAGCGCAGAATGCGACTTACTTCCGCGACGTACAAAGAACCATCCTTGAACGCGACGCCATTTGGCATGGTTAGGTCGCTGTCTATGACATACTGAGTCTCCGCTATCATATCGCCATCCTCATCCCGCAGCGCATAGACCTTGTCGCCTTGGCGGTTTCCCACGAATAAAGTCCCTCCAGCCGTCATCGTCATGGAACGCGCATTGGGTACGGAATCAGCGTAAATGGATATCTCGAAGCCTTCTGGAAGATTGATTAGAGACAAATCAATTTCAGCAGACTGTCCGCCCGATTCAGAGCAAGCAAAGAGCATTAAGCAAAAGGTACCAATAGTGGCTGAACGCCAGATTTTACTATTCATCATCTGTTGATTCTTCTATTTTTTGAGGGAAGGCCCCGTAAATCAAGTTGGCTACTTCTAGAGCTCGTTTTTGATTGTATGCGCTCGTCAGAGATTTGTAGTTGAGTATATCTACAATGGTACCAATGAGACAAAAACCGGCGGTAAAAAAGTAAAGCAGCCCCATTCCGATCTGCTTCATCATAAACCGATTCATTCCGGCAAATCCTATAAACGCTGTCAATGTCAGTACAAGTATCAAGATTTCGTCTTTTCGACGTTCCCGATATACGGGAGCAAACTGAGCGGCCTGCTCCTCCGTCATATCTGTAATAATCTGAGCGACGATAAGCTGTTCTTCTCCTTCCAGCTCCGGCATGTATTTGATGACTTTAGACATAGAGCGTACTCTTTAGCTAGGTGTTTTCAATCTGTAACGATCAATTCGAAAAGCCCTTGATGGTAAGGGAAGAAATGCGATGCGACAATACAATGGCAACGAAAGGAGATAATAAATGGCTATCCATCGCAAGATACCATTCTCCTCTTACCAAAAACCCAAGGGCATGACCTAATCCACAACCCGGGCATTCACCCAGACCTATTGCTTTGAACAGGCATAATTCGATCCAGGATTCAGCTGTTGGGTCAGCTATACACATCGCTGCTAGGCCCACACTCCACATGCCAGCTTCCATCCAGTACCGCATCCGGCCCGACGGCGCTGAGAAGGCTCTTAGAAAAGAGCCAACACCAGGAATAGGTGTAATTGCATTCATGTGCGTAAAGTTTAAGTGGCGAACGTTTTGTCCACGTGCTATCTTTCAGACGGATCGTGAATTGAACGTCCAGGACGTCTTTTTCAAAGTCCAAATTGAAAGCCAGAATGTAAGATTTTCCGATCACATCGGAGACCTTTTCAGGAATGTACAACGAAGGGCGTTGTATCCCGAAAACCGTTAGGTTTTTGATGATGCTTCGCCACCAAAGATATCGGATACCTATGCCATACGTCGTAACAGAAGCCTGTATCAACTGCAAGCACACCGACTGCGTCGAAGTCTGCCCCGTAGACTGTTTTTATGAAGGACCGAACTTTCTGGTCATCCACCCTGACGAATGCATCGATTGTAATGCATGCGTTCCTGTTTGCCCGGTGGAAGCCATCTATGCGGATGACGAACTGCCCACCGAACTTGAGCATTACGCAGAGTGGAATTCATATCTAGCCAACCAGTGGCAGGAACTCGGTCACAACATCACCGAGAAGAAAGACCCTCTCCCTGAAGCCGAAGAGTGGGCATCCAAAGAAAAATCTGAGCAAGACATTCTTACCTACGAAGAAGAGTAAGAAGGTGCTTGCTGCAGCGGGGCAAGAGCACGTACTAGGCGAGCATTCGGCTACCTAAACCCGAACTGCTTCCAAATGCCGAGTCTTGCGACTCAGTAAGTGTCAAAAAAGATGTTTTGACCCGAGGAAGCAAAGTACGCTGACCTTCTTGCGCGCTTCCACTTATACATACTAAAAAGGCCGGTGAATCTATAGATTCACCGGCCTTTTGCTATTCAATAGCCAACCTGATACTAATATCGGTAGTAGTCTGGCTTGTATGGGCCTTCAGGCTTCACACCGATATATTCAGCTTGATCAGGACGAAGAACTTCAAGATCAACGCCAATCTTAGCCAAGTGTAAGCGCGCTACTTCCTCATCCAAGTGTTTTGGAAGCATGTAGACTTTGTTTTCGTACTCATCTGCACGTAACCAAAGCTCTAACTGAGCCAATACTTGATTGGTGAATGAGTTCGACATCACAAAGGAAGGATGTCCTGTCGCGCACCCAAGATTGACTAAACGACCTTCTGCCAACAAGATGATGTCCTTGCCATCCAAGGTATACTTCTCTACTTGAGGCTTGATCTCGTCCCGAGTAGCTCCGTAATTCTCGTTTAACCATGCCACATCAATTTCATTGTCGAAGTGGCCGATGTTGCAGACAATCGTTTTGTCTTGCATCAACTTGAAGTGCTCACTAGAAATGATATCCTTATTACCAGTAGCCGTTATAATCATGTTAGCTCTTGGGACGGCATCAACCATGCGGCGAACCTCAAACCCGTCCATCGCTGCCTGAAGAGCACATATAGGATCAATTTCCGTGACGATAACACGGCAGCCTGCACCGCGAAGTGAGGCGGCTGAACCTTTTCCTACATCTCCATAACCAGCTACCACCGCAACTTTACCAGCCATCATGATATCGGTAGCGCGACGAATAGCGTCTACTAACGACTCCTTACAGCCATACTTATTGTCAAATTTCGATTTGGTAACAGAGTCATTGATGTTAATGGCAGGAAGGGGCAGGGTACCTTTTTCTACTCGCTCGTAGAGGCGGTGTACGCCAGTAGTTGTTTCTTCACTGATCCCGTTAATGCCTGCAGCTAGTTCGGAATGATGATCGAGCACCATATTGGTCAAATCACCGCCATCGTCCAAAATCATGTTTAAAGGCGCGCCATCTTTGAATGCGAATAACGTTTGGGCAATACACCAGTCAAACTCTTCTTCATTCATGCCTTTCCAAGCAAACACTGGAATACCCGCGTCTGCGATCGCTGCAGCAGCATGATCCTGCGTTGAGAAAATATTGCACGAAGACCAGGAAACTTCGGCTCCCAAATCAACCAATGTCTCAATGAGTACAGCAGTCTGGATGGTCATGTGAAGACATCCTGCAATTCGAGCCCCTTTAAACGGCTGCTGTCCTTTGTAGCGTTCACGAAGTGACATCAGCCCTGGCATCTCTGCCTCAGCCAGCTCAATTTCTTTTCGCCCATAAGCCGCGAGCGAGATGTCTTTTACTTTGTAGGCTAGCATATCAGTGGTTACAGACATAAAACTATTCTTTTTCCTTTAGATAATTAAACGCAGCCTTAAAATCACATGGCGGTGGAACGGGCCGTCCGCAATTGTAATCCTGAGTACAACGTGGGTTGCATGAGAGCAAAAGGATTCTTCTAGTTTCCATACGACAGGCCAAGCCTATTTCCCTACCACATTATCGAATCACATGGCAGAAAACAGATCTACCTGCACTAATTAGAAATAATTACTTTTTGCACCTTTCTGGTCGATCCAGCCGTCATCTGCACTAAGTACATGCCCGCTACCAGGTTTCCTCGCTCAAATACCACCTGATGCGAGCCGGCCTCGACGAAAGAGTTGACCAGTAGAGCCACTTCGCGACCCAATAGATCATAGACTCGAATCTGTACGTCAGCTGCTTTTTCTAACGTCCATGGTATATGAGTTCGAACCTGAAAAGGATTGGGGTAACTCTGTAATAATGTAGATTTGATCTCCGTCTCAAACACTGAGTCGACGGACTCCAACCGGATTAAAGGCCGCTCTATAAGCCACTTACTACCGCCATCGGCCGATTGACTAAACGCCGCGACCAACCTGAGTTGAACCTCTGTGCCAGCGTATTCGCTTAAATCGACTCGCAACGGATCGCTGCCGTTCCCCACAAAAGCCTGATTCCCTTCCAATTCGGGATAGTCATCCTGGAAAATGGTCCCCGGGTATCCTGTATCAGGAATTAAGTCGACCCAAGACTTTCCGCCATCTTTCGAGATATCGACCCACCCCGAAGCATCTTGTCCAAATTCATAGGAATGATTAACCGTAAAATAGGCCCCACTAATATTCGTTGGAATGGGAATCGGAGCGAAATTCAGCGAGACCAGTTCACGTGAATTGGAGCCTTGAATAAACCACCCCGATAAACCAGACGGCGTTGGCACTTCGATCCATGGACCTACTCGGACTGTCTCCGAGAGCATAGAGCGCTCATCTACATTCCGAAAAAGGATGGAATAGGTAGATCCTTCAGCCGGTGTTCTACTTTCATTACCCCAAGGGTCGATGGCTCTAAAAGAATACGAAAAACCATCTCCCGGACTGGGGTCAATCAACGAAGAAAGATTGAGTTGATAAACAGGACCATTTTGCTGATTGAGTCTAGTGGTCCCGCCCGTTATTCCAGACGAAGAGGTAAACTCCCAGTCCACGAACACGTCATTGACTCCGGTACCGTCTTCCACCGAGACCGAAAGGTGAAGCACATCATCTAGCGCTGCAATTTCTGACGAAGCAGGAAGCCTAGAAAACGATGGAAGTTCGGCTTCTTGCTGCTGATTTGTCGAAATGGCGACAGAATTAATCTTCCACCCATAATGCTGGTCGCTAACCGGAAGGACGTTTCCGTTATCGGTCGAAAATACGAACCTGACTTCTACACCTGCTTCGGATGGTAGCTCAAAGGTCTCCATTCGCCAACCATAAGACCGGCCTCCGAAGGCTGGCTGGCCCGCGTAAGCATTTCCAGTTCCAGCCATAATAATACCGGGATAGCCACCTGAAGGGTGGATAGTAGTCCACTCCAGAGTCGTTTGGGTGCGGATCTGCACAAAACCACCGTCCGAAATACTTCCCGATTGCGAGTTCGGCTCAACCACACCATCGTGTTCAGTGCTATAAAAATGCCAGAACTGGAGGTAAGTCTGACTAAATCCAGAAAGATTAATCGCACCAAACCCAAGCGTGCTTTCGAGGGGAGTATCTGAATAGGTATCTGAACCCGTAGAAAATACAGGAGGGTTATTTTCCTGGCTCGGAGCAGATTCCGTTTCTACATTCCACTCACCCGTCGTCAGCCATGGGCCAGAAACCTGAGCGCTTATGATAGGCTGAGTGAGCACATTTACCCCCACAATTCGTGGTTCGTAATACCCAACACTCGGTAATCGCGTCTGATTGCGATTCATGGAGGCATCCACGGCGACTAGAGCATATTTGAGCACACCTCCTAGGTCCAATACCTCAAGGGGTAGATCTAAGAGAGCGGAGAAATCAGACTCGCCTTCCATAAAAGCCAAATTACCAGAAGCTTGAACCTGACCCTCAGCATCCTCGATCACATAGTCCATAGTAACTGAACTCACACCCAAGTTATCAGAGACCGAAGCGTGAAAAGAGAGCGGCCAATCGGCAAACTTGACCTCATCAAAAGAAGTATGAACAACCTGCGGAGGAGTACGGTCTTCTCCCGTTCGGAAGGAAAAGAGACTAATGGGAGCTCCTTGTGGCAATACTTCCTCTCGATCACCCAAATCTGACGCTCTTAGGTAGTACCTATATGTTGAATTCGTTCCGCTCAGTACGAGTGCTCCCGAGTATACGTTGTCTCCTATATGAGATAGCGCAACTGTCGACTCTGCATTGCCATCAGTCCAATACACAAGTTCCACAGACGCAATGGACGAGGAAGAACTTCGTACGATGGCTTCGACCTGTAAAGAGCCGGAAACGAATTCTACATCGGTTAACTCGGTATGCTGGATGAAGGGGCCATAGTCGCCTGAATTCACTAATCCACGAGCACCGAGGATAGAAACTAAATCAACTAAGTGATCACCGTTGTAATAGTCTAGATCAGCTTGAATGACGGCTTCTGCAGCATCCACAAACGTCATTGGCGCCATCAGGTACGAATGAGACAATAGGTTCAGATGATCCGTAATGGTCTTTCCGAGTTGATCATAGACCTCCATCATGGTCGTAGCCCACATACGGCCATCATCATGAACACTACACGCTGAACTTTGCGTCACACAAATATCTTGAGGGTAGATCCCCGTGTGATCCACATCTCGCCCACTCCATAGAGATCGCTCCCCGGAATCCCACAAAAACAATTTTCTCCAATCTGATCGGCCTAAAACGCCGGCTTCGACCAAGGAGCGCGAGTAGGAAGCCGCCCAGTAATCTGCCCACCCCTCGTGAAATGCACGTCCCTCGAGCGTTCCTAGCAAGCCGGGAGCTGCAGATTCAAGCAAGGCGTGGGCATATTCATGCCAGACTACCGTAGCATCTTCGGCGTCGTCAACACCTCCTGTCCCAAACGAAATCGAATTGGAATTCGGGAAAAAGAACGAGTCGTCTCGCGTTAGCCCTTGTGGATTGATCGCAAATGGCGCAGCCTGCCTACCAAATATTCCCAAGCTCTGAATGTATCGCTGGCTTGTATCGACATGGTAGTACGCGTTTACCGCTTCAAATCCGGACTCGCTTCTGTCATATCGAAACCTGGTCGGATCCGCTTCTGC
>DKOG01000006.1 GCA_002469915.1 Bacteroidetes bacterium UBA7368 | reverse complement strand
AGACGCTCTTGCCTCTTTAGACTTCTCTGAAACGTTCGCATTTACTGATTTTAGACCCAGTTTTAATTCCAGAGAGTACGAGCATTCTAATATTGACTCGGGGCCTCCTCCTCCCCAACTCCGAAATCCAGCGGTAGACTATTTCACCTTGTTCGAATTCAGCGCTAAGTACGACCAAGTACCCACTATGTTGACTCAGAACCACGTTCCCACTGTCAAAGGCTTCATTGGGCAAACCACAAATTTTATCAAGACGCTCATCAAACCAGGCGTAGTCATCCTTGCTGAAGCCCCAGGCCGAGGTGAAGTCCGATATTTACACGGAACGTTTGGTGAGGGTACTTTTACCTTTTACGGCGGCCATGACCCTGAGGATTATCAGCACTTTGTGGGCGACCCGGCGACTGATCTGAATCTGCACAAACATTCTCCAGGCTATCGCCTCATTTTAAACAACATTCTTTTTCCGGCTGCTAAGAAGAAGAAACAAAAGACCTGATCCATGGACCGCCTAACTCGGACGGCTTCGCACTCCTACAGCATCATGAGCGAACTGGTGCTTCCCAACGACACCAACGGCCTTGGTAATTTGATGGGTGGCAGGCTGTTGCACTGGATGGACATTTGTGCTGCTATATCCTCTCAACGGCACGCTGGAAGCGTGTGTGTTACGGCTTCTGTAGATAATGTGGAGTTTCATCATCCGATTCTCCAATCTGATATCGTGATTCTAGAGAGCCGCGTTAATCGGGCCTTCAACTCCTCCATGGAGATTGAAATCACGGTGGATGCTGAAAACCCGCGAACAGGCACCAAAAAAAGATGCAATCAGGCGTTTTACACGTTCGTAGCAGTTGATTCCGATGGAAAACCCAAGCAGATACCGGAATTAGTACCTGAAACTGCGGAAGAAATTGAGCGATTCAATAGTGCTCAATTGAGACGAGACTTCAGACTCTTTCTGGCTGGAAGACTCAATGCAGAACGCGTCGAGAATATCGAGGACTTTTTGAAATCTGTGAAAGATGCTCATTCTCTTTAGTCCTTCAGCTTTACGCGGCTCGTATTGTTTGCCCCGTATCATCCTTCTTCTAGGATGTTTCGTAATCTGTTCCAGCCAAGTAGACGCCCAGAGTAGAGGCCCCGTAACCTACAGTGCGGGGATTATGGTGGGAACCGTAAATGGTGTCTCTTTCAAAGGTTCATTCGAAGATCAAGCTGCTGCCCCGTTCGGTAGTGGGTTTAGGAGTATCGATATCAACTTGAGTAGTGACCTCGCTGATTTTGTTCTATCGTCGGCTCATATTCGAATTGACCATCACGTACTGAATTCTCCCCTTACCACGTTCCTAGGTCCTGGAATGACGCTTGGGGTAGATGAAAATGAGATTTTTTGGGGGCCTTCTGGCGTCTTGGGCTTTTTCTTCTCGAAAGGCCCTTATGAGGTATTTTTACAACTCATGCCGCGACTCACCATCACGCCAAAAATGGACGGAAGGATCGAATCTGCTGCCGGGCTTCGCTTGAAAATGTGAAACCGTTAATCCGCCTCAGAGTTACTCCGCCTCCTCATTCAATACTTCAAAGGCCGAATTGTACCGAAGAATACTCATAACGGGAGCCAATGGCTTGCTGGGCCAGCATCTGGTTCGGGTCATGGGGTCTATGCCTGAATATGACCTACTGACTACCGGTCAGGATGAGTCTCCACGGTTTTCTGGCGGATCTTGTGGATACACTCGTCTCGACATTACGGACAATGATTCCGTTGCTCGACTCATAGACGACTTTGCCCCGGATGTAATTATTAATTGTGCTGCACTGACCAACGTTGATCAGTGTGAAGTAAACCGGGAAGCATGCTGGAATGTGAATGCAGTTGCCGTAGAACATCTTGCAAAATGTTGTTTGGCCAAGGGTATTCGTCTGATTCAAGTATCGACAGATTTCGTATTCGATGGTGCCTCAGGCCCCTACAAAGAGTCTGCCCGCCCAAATCCCATCAATTATTACGGACGATCCAAGCTAGCTGGTGAGAACTATGCACGGGGCGCTGGCACTGAAAAATGGGCCATCGTTCGGACAGTTCTGGTGTATGGCGCCGCTGAAAACCTCAGTCGATCCAATTTTTTCCTCTGGGTGCGCGATCAACTTATGGCCGGCAAACCCATACGCGTAGTGAACGATCAATGGCGTACTCCTACCTATGCGCTAGATCTGGCCAACGGCATTGAGCAAATCATTCGCTACGGAAGACATGGTGTTTTCCATGTGTCTGGACGTGAATACTTAACCGTGCATGATTTCGCCTGCCAAATCGCTGAAGCGCTGGATTTAGACCGCTCCCTCATTTCGGCTACTGATAGTCAGACCTTTAAACAAACGGCAGCACGTCCAGCAAAGACTGGGTTTATCATTCTGAAAGCAGAAACGGAACTTGGATATGCGCCCCATTCCTCTTCAAAAGCGGTTGAGGATCTAATGCATCAACTAGGAAACGTTTAGATCAGAACTGCTGCTTATCCTCTGAATCACAGGTAATTCGAAACCAACCTTCCATTCTGGAAAGAGGTGTGCTTAACTTGTCCTCTCACCAACCAATGAACAGGAATGCTTGATCTCCAATTCATCAGAGACCATACTGACGCAGTAAAAGCGGCAATCACCAACAAGTCTGCAGGAGATCCGGCCTCCGTCGACGCGCTCCTCGAACTTGATGCCGATTGGAGACGCATCACAACCGATCTTCAAGAGACACAGACGCTGGCCAATACAGCTGCGCGCCAAATTGGTGAGCTCATGAAGTCGGGTCAGAAAGATCAGGCCCAAAGCGCGATTGCCGAAAGCTCTCGCCTAAAAGGTGTCACTAAAGAACTAGAAGACGCACAACGTCAAGCACAAGACGCTCTCAGCGCTCTCCTTCTTGAGATTCCGAATGTGCCCCATTCCAGTGTGCCAGTCGGAGCTACTCCGGATGACAATGTTACCGCCTATGAATGGGGTAGCAAGTCCGAATTTGATTTTACTGCAGTGCCCCACTGGGACCTCCTCGATAAATGGGAGATGGCCGACTTTGATCGTGGATCGAAAGTCTCGGGAGCCGGATTTCCGTTTTACAAAGGCGCAGGCGCCAAAATCCAGCGCGCGTTGATCAACTTTTTCCTGGATAAAGCAATTGAAGCAGGATATGTTGAGATTCAGGCTCCTCTAGTTGTGAACGAGGACTCTGCTCGGGGGACAGGACAGCTTCCAGACAAAGAGGACTTGATGTATGAAGCCAAACGAGACGGCCTCTACCTCATTCCAACGGCCGAAGTGCCGGTAACGAACCTACACAGGGACGAAATCATACCTGAGTCGGAGCTTCCAATTCGCTATTGCGGATACACTCCTTGTTTTCGCCGTGAAGCAGGCTCTCACGGGAAAGATGTACGAGGCTTGAATCGGTTGCATCAATTTGACAAAATCGAATTAGTCCACTTTGTGGCTCCAGAAGACAGCTACAGCGCTCTTGAAGACTTGCGTAATCACGCCGAAAGTCTGCTTCAGGCGCTTGAACTTCCCTACCGCCGATTGTTGATGTGCACTGGAGACATGGGATTTACTCAAGCTAAAAAATATGATTTAGAAGTCTGGAGTGGCGGACAGGAACGCTGGCTGGAGGTTTCCTCTATTTCCAACTTTGAAACCTTCCAAGCGCGTCGAATGCGCATTCGTTACAGACCGGCCG